>CAYQMO010000025.1:0-2316 GCA_964418315.1 uncultured Geobacter sp.
CAGCAGATCCTTCGCTATCGCTCAGGATGACAGCTATGTCAATGAAATGGTGACATCACAAAATTAATTGCCAAGCAGCAAGATATGCTCAAGCTTTACCTTATCACCATGTTCAAGTAATTTGCACTTATATTCCAGCAGTTTACCAGTCTCTTTAAGGCAGATGCCGGTCAGAATATCACTCAGACTCGAGATATCTTCGAGATAAATAAACGTACCGTCAGTCTCGCTGGCCATCCAGCGGAAACTGGATTCGGTCTCGTGGATGTTATTGCAGAGGATCGGATAAATTTTGATCCCTTTGGCTTTAATTGCCTCGACTTCCTGCCGGTAATCTTTCATCCGCGCACAGCCCCTGAAGCTGTCGATGACACCGTGGGCAGGCTTGTCCCCAACCAGCACTATCGCTTTTGGTGTTCTTGACAGACCCCAGTTCAGATTTACGGCATCATACAAGGCACATTCGACCGCTTCGGCGTCGTTGCCACCTACGCCGATATGCAGATCCGGCGAACGGAGGAAATCCACCATCTCTTTTTTATCAAAAGTGAGCGGCAGTATTTTTGTCAGATAAAATTCATTCTCCCCCTCGTCACCGTGATCCTTAAAAGCGACGACCCCCATTCTCACCCCTTGGGAATATTCGAACACATCCTCCATGATTTTAAGAATATTATCCCGTACTTCATGGATGTAAGGTTCCATGCTACCGGTGGTATCAATAGCAAAAACAACATCAAGTGATGATTCTACAAATAAGCGGCCACTTTTCAGATGACTTTCCCGTTCACTCATCTCCTTGACCAACCGGGCTTTCTTCGCTTCAACTGTTTCCATAATACGTCTGCTCCAGCCGGTAGTTTCTTCTGATACGGTTTAATCTTCCGGAGTCAACTTGTGCTTTTTGCTGTGCCCTTTTCCTGAAGTGGCAAAATCATCATTCACTCCGGAAAGGAGAGCTTTTCTGCGCGCAGTCAGTTTTTTAAAGTGATCCGTCGCATCCAGCTCTTCGGGTTCTTCTACTTCCGGTTTCTCAGCTTCCGGCTCAGCAACCTTTTCCGTGACAGACGATGCCTCATGACCTTCAAGAATCTCGTTCAGTTTATATTTCTCGACGTCATCTGCAGGCAAGGTGCTGGCTACGGCCTCAATCTCTTCCCTGGTCGGTGGGGTTGGCTCAGAAACAGGCGTTTCTACAGGAACCGGCGTAAGTATGGAAAATTGATTCCGGAATAATCTTGTGCGAAAGCCCGATCCTGATTCTTCTTTTACGACGGAATCAGGTCGTAACCCTGGGATAATGGGTGGGTGATCGGCAACGACGCCATCAGCATCAACAGGCGCTGACGGTGCAGGTACCTCTTCAGGAGACGCCTCGGCGGCATCTACAGGCGATTCAGAAGAGGTCTCCAACTCATCCTGCGGCGCTAATGCCACTCCCCCGCTAACAACAGTTTCCGCAGCTTCGGCTTCCAAAGGGCTCTCCTGCGGCACTTCTTCTGCAACGGCAGCTTTAGACGTCACCGCCTCATGGACTCTGAATACCTCTTCAGCTTCGGGTACCGGGATAAAGGGTGGGTGTTCCAGTGAGGCAACATCCGTTGCCGGTGAAATATAATCCGCTACCTTATCAGTTTCCTCCGCCACAGCTTCGGCTGGTACATCCGCTACCTTATCAGTTTCCTCAACCACTGTTTCGGCTGGTACATCTGCTCCCTTGTCAGCTTCCTCCGCCACTGTTTCGGCTGGTACATCTGTAGTCATGGCCAAATCTTCTTCAACAGCAGGTTCAGCAATCGGTTCATCAGAAGAGGTCACTGCTTCCTCACTGGTCGCCTCTCCCGTTATTCCGTGGACAACTGCCTTGACATCCTCTTCTGTTGGCGGTGGTATGACTGGCACGGGAACCTCCAGCCATTTTGTTCTGCTGAACACGTATGGGGTACTCCCCTCAACAGGGTCGATGCCCGAAAACTCGGAGATATTAGAGAGAGCTTCAAAGTTAACGCCAGTTGCTGGCGAAGGCATTTTGGTCTTGTTTCTCTCGGCACCAGAGCTCGTTTCAGCAATAGCCTCCATAACAGCGGTGCTCTTGCTCTCTGCCTCAGGGGGTGCTGCAGGAGCATTGCCCGCATCTACATCTACCGCTTCGACAGCCACAACTGAAACCGGTGATTCAACCGGAATTTCTTCAGTTACCTGCTCAACCATCGCAGACGCGACAGCTTCGACTGCAACCGGTGCCTCAGCCGGAACCTCTGCAGTTGTCGGCTCATCCTTCGCTGGCGCAACAGCTTCGACTGCAACCGGCTCCTC
>CAYQMO010000025.1:2416-25763 GCA_964418315.1 uncultured Geobacter sp.
GCGGCGGGCTTTGCAGCAGGCTTTTGAGTTGCTGCGCCCTTAGCCGGCGTAGCAGCATTCGCTTTTACAGGAGAAAGCTCGGTTTTGCGCTGGTTCAATGCGGCGACTTCAGCTTTAAGGTCATTAATTTTTGTAACAAGGGCGACTACCGGCGCAGCGGTAATGGCATCAGCAGGATCCGGGTATTTTACCGATTCCTTGGCAACCTCAAGATACAGTCCTTGAATTTTTTTATCACATTCGGCGAGTTTGCGCTCAATGCCTGATTTCTCACCCGGCAGATATCCTGATACCGACTCTGCTATTGCGTGGATAAAAAATTTCGCGACTCCGGATGATTCTGCTGGCGCCTTCTTTGCGTCTGGTTGCGGTTTCTTTTCTGCCGGTTTTTGCTTTTCAGGTTTCGGCTTCGGTTTGTCCAAATCGGCTAACTGAAGTTTAAATGCGCTGATTTCTGCGTTGAGTTCATTGATCTTTGCATTGATGGCGGCAACCGCAGGAGAGTTAATTGCTTCAAAAGGGTCAGGCTGTTTTGCCACTTCCCTGGCAAAATCAACGTAGAGCTGGCGTATCTTCTTTTCGTTGGCAAAAACTTTCCTCTTCAGCCCCGCCTTTTCACCCGGAAGGATTCCTGTTATCGCTCGACCAATAATGCAGGGTATGCCGCAAGGTTTCTCCTGCGGATTCTTAACTCCCTTTATCGCATCAAGCTCCGCCATGCGCTGTTTCATAGGCTCGATTTCTCTGTGAAGCTCCTTGATCGCGTTAAGGAGACCTATTACGGTTGCAGATTTGAGCGCTGCCGCAGGGTCAGCAAACTTTGATGATTCTTTTGCAATTCCGGCTGACAGTGCATGGATCTTCTTTTCCTGCTCCTTGATCCTCACGGCAAGCTTTGATCTTTCGCCGGGTGATAACGCTGACATCGTGCAGTTAAAAGCAGCCGACCCGGCATCAAAAGCCGTAACAATTGCACTACCTCCCGCATTCATTGTTTGTGCAATCACGTTCAATAATACTGCCATCGCCTTCTCCTCCTTAAATCGCTAAGTTATCACTCTAAAGCATATCGTTAACAGTCATAAAGGCATAAACTCCAGTCACTCATCCGGCGGGAGAGGGACTGGAGTCCTAGTTACTGCTGCAATTACTCCACCCGGTTATTTATGGTTTTTTTTCTGTTTTATTATTTTTTATCTCGGCCCACAACTCATCAGGAGTATCCTTGCAATACATCAGGGCGCCGTTTGCACCGGCATAAACAGGATCCGGAACCTTTCTCACACTGCCATACCCCAGTGACTCCTTCATATGTTTCTCCAGCTCTTCTCCCAGTCCTATTATCTGACTCCCTCCGCCTGCAAGGACGATATTTTCTTTCAACTGATCCTGAAATTCAGGGTCGTATGTTGAGACAAGGTATTTGATTGCATCTGAAATCTCCGGAACTATGGCGGCGCACGCTTGCCGTAATTCGTCAGTCAAATCCATTTCAGTAGGCTTTCCGCATACCGGCAGGGTAAGGATCAGTCTTTCATCGGTATCGGCAATCAACGCATGCTCTTCCTTAAACGAGCGCAGCATGTTTATGGTGTAATTCGCATCAGGAAATTTGGCATCCAGCAGATCAAAAAAGACGTTATCGATATAGTCCCCAGCTTTATAGGTCGTCAACTGATCTTCTTTCGTCGGGTAGACTCCCGACATCCTGCAGAGATCAACCGTCCCGCCGCCAATGTCGATGATGAGGGTGTTGTTCAGTAAATTCATACCGTACGCGACCGTAAAAGGTTCAGAGACAATCTGGGCGGCATCGAACAGAGAGTCCGTTAAATCCAGCAGTGCCTGATTGTTATTCTCGTTTGCCAGGGCTGGTGTACCGATGACGGCTCTTATCAGGTAATCCTGCGGTCTCCCCTGTGTTGCCAGACCTATCAGATGTTTGAAGAGCAGTTGCGCCACCCAGGAGATATGCTGATAGTCAGCAAGATTTTCCTCTGCATGATCAGAATACTTTAGAACCCCACGCTCAAGCGGACGGAACACGTTACAGGACAAGCGGTTTTTAATCGCGTCGTCGCCAATCAGAAACTCCTTGCCAAGGAGCCTCCGTGAAATCATGTCCTTCGGGAATCCAACATAGCTCGGCACGCAGGCACGCACACCGTTGTCAGCCGCGATCACACTTATTGAACTTCCAAAATCAATTCCGACGTTCATAACTTTCGGTTCACGCATGAAACCCCCTTTTTTACACCAGTTTTATTTAGACTAATCCAGTATTAGTAAATAAGCATCTTTCCACAGAACCACGCATACCGGCATTGGGCAACTTCCAGACCAACTTTGACTCCAGCAAGCCACGCAAAGAGCCAAATTTACATGGCGAAGGTTATTTCACATTTTTTTAACCGTGTCAACAGCCACATTCAGTCAGCTAATTTTTCTTGATCCCTGTTACAAATCCGAGCGCTCCACCCGTCAGGCCAAATGCCTTTAACAACAGTAATGCCGGCACGGCAACTTCTGCTGCGGCGGCAACTACAACCAGGCTTATGCCGCCAACAACTCCAATTCCCACGCCGGCCAACGCTTTGCCAACAATAGAGCAGGCGGTGTGTATGTTATCTCCAGCCGTATTTGTACAGCAGTAACTATTGATGATCTGTTTTACCTCGGCACTCTGCTCAGCCGTTTGCGCTGCAGTTTCCGCTTCCATTTCCTGTCACCTCATATATTTTCAAGTAGTACGTCACTAATGATATCGCTTCCCGCCGTATCTTCGACCACAGGATAAAATTCAGGTTCGAACCATCTGTTGAAGAGTGCAAAGGTTCTATTCTGGGGCCACTTCAGATCGTCGATGCAGAACTGAAACAACTTCTCAGCAAAAATGTCTGCGTGTATCTGATGCAGAATTTCATCTTTTTGCCGATTATCCTCAAACTCAGGGATCAGATACGCCTTGCAGCCTGTATTCAGATCTCTGATCGTGATTTTACTTTTGCCTGGCAGCGAGGCGACCCAGTCCCTGAAAGGCTCTTTGGCTTTTATAATCAGCAGGCTCCTGTTGACGGTCGTGATCTGCTTGTCCGCCTGGGACATTTTCACGGCAACAAAAGAGCTATCATAACTATCGTGCATATATATTCTGCCGGTAAGTGTCTCACCGGAGCTGGTAAAGTTCCCGTAACCACTGACCGGATATGTTTCGTTGTTACCAACCCAGGTGAACAGGTATCTGTCCTTAGCCTCAGTAATATCCATCTGACCGTCAAAGCCGATGAAATGAAGCTTGCCTTTCTTTCCTTTAATACTGATCCGGGCACGTTCCACGAGGGCAGTTGTATCTTGCCCCTCCCAGATTTCCATCTCGACAATTTCGTACAAGCCGTTAATGGCCATACTACGCGCTCCGCTTATTTATGACACGCGACTACTGTATCGCCTTTAAGCGAGTCAAGATTTCGAGTATCGTTCTGATCTGCACCAGCTCTTCCCTGAAATGTTCTTTGTGCTGGATCAGTTGGGACTGAATCTCACAGATTTTTTTTGCGCTCATGCCGATCGATGCGGCTCTTTTCGCTTTCTGACGTCTCTTGGCAACTCCGTAGCCAACCGCGCCCAGAGCTGCGACCGGAGCAGCTAAAACGCCAATACCTAAAAGCACTCCTCCACCCAGAAGGCCGCCTGCGGCGACAAGCCCCGTTTTGACTCCGGCTGCGGACAAACCTGATACCGTGCCCAGTGATGACATCGCCGTAAGCGAAGTGGCTGCACCGGTTCCTGCGCCAATTGCGGTAGCCAGACCTTCGGTAATGCCGGCATGTTTTTTTTCCAGATTCTGCAGAACATCTCGCAGATCCTCTGCAGCTTTCGTCCTCAGACTTTCAACTATGGATGCCTTCATAGCCAGGGTCTCAACGCTTCTACCTGTGCTAGGTTTATCCACTTCTGCCAGTCTTTCAAAAAAAGGAGCCTTGTTCACCCCCACCTTGGCATCGCCAAAATCACTGCTTGTATCCACTCGTGCTGTCATCTCACACCTCCTAAAAGAACCTTTTTTTCACGCTTGCAATTGATGATTCACACTTTTCAATAATTGAATTAATCGAATTATCCAGCCCGCTCGTCTGTTTTTTACGCTCTGCAATATCATGTTCAATCTCGTTAAACCTGGCGACAAGCTTCGTCAACGCTTCATCACGACAAACCTCACTGTGCCCTTCCTTTAACAGAACCGCAACCCGATCAATGATTTCTCCGGCAATCTTCTCCTTTTTGGAGGAGAGCGAGGTGATGCCGTACTTTGTGGCAGCGCCCTTTGAAAACGCCATGGCAGAGTCTGCTGACTTTTGAACCACCCCAACAAAAATAGTGCCAGCCTGCTGCAGGTTGCGCCTAAAATCAATGTTCATGTCAGCTCCTTAAATTATTATATACGGATTCACAACTTTGTGAGTTGTGAGTTGTGAGTTGTGAGTTGTGAGTTGTGAGTTGTGAGTTGTGAGTTGTGCCAGCCAAATTAGCACTTGTCAACTGTTTTTTTACATTTTTTTGCATTATTTTAGTCCCTTCCGTCAAAACCCCATCGACGATGAATAAAACTCTCTCCAAATCTGAAAATCAGGCGGTCGGTCAACAGTCCGATCGCGATTATCAGTATCATTGACGCCACAACCAGCGCCATATCGTGCAGCTCCCGTCCCATCATCAGCGTCGATCCGATGCCGCTGGTGACGTAGAGCAGCTCGGCTGCCATGAGAGAACGCCAGGCAAACGACCAGCCAAGCTTTGCCCCGGTAATGATAGACGGGAGTGATGCCGGGAGTAGCACATACCAGTAAAAGCGCCACCCTGTTGCGCCGAGAATGCCGGCTGCTCTCAGATAGAGTGTCGGTATCGTCTTGACGCCGTCACGAACCGAGAGCGTTATGGACATGAGCGACCCCATGATGATCACAAACTGCATCGCCGTCTCGCTCAGCCCGAACCAGAGTACCGCCATCGGGAGCCAGCAGATGCTCGGAAGCGCCTGCAGTCCCACGGCCAGACTGCCGACCGTGTCATCCAGCAGTCTCTTCCGCCCGAGCAGAAGCCCGAGAGGAATCCCGATAAGCAGAGAGACGCCATACCCCATGCAGAGCCTCTTCATGCTCGCCTCGATCGCCAGAGGGAGAGTTCCATCGCGCATACCGAGAACTATGGCATCCGCCACCTCTTTCGGGTGCGGAAAGATGACTTCATTCCAGAGATCCAGAGAGGAGGCAACCTGCCAGAGGGCAACCAGCAGGACAAAGAAACCGAGCCGGGCCGCTCTACCCCTCCAGGCATGGTATCCTTGCGCAAAAAAACGGACTTTGGCGATATCGCTCTGCTCTTCCTGCTCAATCGACATGATACCCCTCTTCCATGGATGCTCTCAGCACTTCATTACGGAGATCGTCGCGTATCTGCGATGCGATCTTTACGACCTCCACATCTTCCAGAAAACGATTGCGGGGAAGGTCTATCGGATATTCGCGCAGAATTTTACCCCCCTTCGCCGTCATGAGGATGACCCGCGTTCCAAGGCGCACCGCTTCACGAACATTGTGGGTCACAAAGAGAATGGTCTTCCTTGTCCTCTGCCAAACCTGCTCCACCTCTTCATGCAGCATGTCGCGTGTCTGGGAGTCGAGGGCGGCAAACGGCTCATCCATCAGCAGGATTTCAGGATCCATGATCAATGCACGGGCAAGAGCCACGCGCTGTTTCATGCCGCCGGAGAGTTCGTGGATCCAGGCGGTTGAAAAATCGGTGAGGTTTACGGTTTTAAGCAGTGTTGCGGTTCTCTCTTCCCGTTCCCGCTTGTTGATCCCTGCCATCTTAAGGCCAAACATGATGTTCTGGCTGACATTCAGCCAGGGAAAGAGCGCATGTTCCTGAAACATGACAAAGCGGTTGGTTCCGGGACCGGTTATCTTTTCGCCGTCAATCAGCACGTCGCCGAGATCGGGCGGCTCAAATCCGGCCACGATATTGAGCAGAGTCGTCTTGCCGCATCCGGACGGTCCGACGATGCAGACAAACTCCCCACTATTAATATGGAGGTCAAAGGCGCTGAGACCATAAACCGGACCGGATTGCCCCAGATAGACCCTTGAAACATTTTTCAGCTCAACCGTAGTCATGGCGGTCACTTCTCCCTTACCTGCGGCAGCGACTTTTTCTTCAGGATTTCATTGAGCAGGGTCACGTCGATCAACCACCTGATCCCTGCGGAGAGATCGGTATTACGGGGGAGATACCCCAGTTCTTTTGCCCTGTTGGCGGAGGTCATCAACGGAGCGACCAGTGGATCGAAGGTAACCGTTACCCTGCCAAACGCCTCCGCTAAAAGAGCAGCCGGCATCGGCTTGGCGACGATACGGGTCAGCTCTTCATTGAAGCGTTTTTGAGCTTCGGCAGGGTGTTTTTCTATCCACTCCGTTATCTCGATATGAGCCTCAAGAAAACGCTTCACCAGCTCCCGGTTCTTTTCGTAAAACTCTCTCCGCACGACCACCACCGTGGTGGGGAATTTACCCTCAGGCCAGAGCTGGCGCTCATCAAGCTGGATCTTGCCGCCGCCATCCATGAGCAGGCGGGATATCCACGGCTCCGGAACCCATGCACCGTCCAGTTTTTTCTGCTGAAAGAGCATCAGGATATCCGGATTCTTTATCGGAATCACCTGAACATCACGTCCGGGAGTGAGGCCGCTGCTTTTAAGCCAGTGGCGGAGTGCGACATCCTGAGTGTTTGCGAACTCTGGTGAAGCGATCCGCTTACCCTTGAAATCATTTGCTGTTCTGATGCTGGCATCTTTCGGCACCACGAGGGCAGCGCCGCCGCTGGCCGCCCCGGCGATGATTCTTAGCGCCTTCCCCTTAGACCGTAGAAATGCGTTCACCGCCGGGTTTGGTCCGACAAAAGCGATATCAAGCTGCCCGGCAATAAGGGCTTCCATTTCGGCAGGACCGGCATTAAACGTTTTCCAGTCGATCGGTGCGCCGATCCGCTTTTCAAAGGTTCCAAGACTCTGGCCGATAATTGGCTGCAGATGGGTGACATTGGGGAAATGACCGATTCTCACCTTGTCTGCACCCCATGCCGTGCCGGCGACTCCACAGAGAAGTGTTATAATGGCTGCAAGAGCGCAGAGTGTAGACAACTGCGCAGCCCTCATATTTATTGTTTGTTTCACGGAAACGCCCCCTCTTATCTGCCAAAGTCGCTGCGGAGTCTACGAACTGGTCACTCTAAATCAAAAGAACCGGCCACGCAAGACGTAACTCAACCGGTTTCATGACTTTTTTATTGTGTTTACCGTATGACATTGTTAGATTGTGCGACACCGCTTATCTGGAGGATTACTTTGATGAAATACCTCAATGAGGCCAATGGGCTGAATGTTGTCATGAGCCTGAGGGAATATAACGATATTGTTGACGAACTGCGAATGCTGACAATGCCGCCTGTGCTTGCCGGTCTTGAGCGGCTGGATGCGACGGATCGCTTCATTGCCGGGCAACTGGCTCTCCCTGAAGAGGCTATTGCAGAGTTTAAGAGTGGAACGGTCAAGCTGACGACGAACCAGCAGACTCTTCTATGCTGGACGCTTGAGCGTGGCTTGCAGATATATGAAGATCTTCTGGCAAGTTACGACGATGAAGATGGCGATCATCCGTTTTACGAAGTCGGCGTATTGGAAGAGCATATCCGTTGTGCCGGTAAATTACTGGCGATACAGCGTGAACGGATTGCGGCAGACAGCCGTCGCACCGCCTCCAGTTGAAAACCGGGGAGCCGTAATGCCTATTTCAGGGAGAGAAAGCCGGTTTCGCTGTTCCATGCGGGAACGGCTGGTTATGGTCAGCTATCCAGGCGACGATATCAGCCAGCGGTTTTTCGCCCTGTAAATCACGCAGCAATATATGGTAACCGTTTTTGTAGAAGGCTTTTCTGGTTGCTGCATGCATCTTTTCGAGCATGAGAAGCGTTGGCAGTTTTGGAATAACCTGATCATTTTCCCCGTACAGAACGAGTGTTGGCAGCCGTAGTTGCTCCGCCCGCACCAATGCACTGTCCATCAGATTGGTTAGACCATGCATGGCATCAACTCGGGTGGCCTTGATGACCAACGGGTCGCGTCCCAACCCCCGCAGCATCTCGACATTGTCCGAAGCCCTGATTTTCAGCCCTTTCCCAGTCAACTCCATCCAAGGCACCGTATACGACGCAACGGCGAGCAGCCACCTTTGATACCACGGCATGGTATCCCTCCCCCAGACTGCCGGAGCGACCAGGATGACGCCATCAACCTCCGGCGGACGGTTCCCTGTCATGGCAACAATGGTCACCGCGCCACCCATACTCTCTCCCAATATATAAAGAGGAACATCAGGATAAAGCGAACGAATCACCGTTGCAAAAGCAGCAAGGTCGCTTGTATAGGCTTCGGTCCCCGACCAGAGTCCACGCCCCGGCGCGGCGCCGAAGCCCCGTTGATCGTAGGCGTAGCAAGCGATGCCACGGCTGCTCAGATAGACACCTGTGGAGACAAATGCATTACTGTAGTCGTTAAACCCATGCAGTGCAATGACCACCGCCTTAAGCGGCTTATCCTTCGGCAGCCAACTGCGTAAAGGCAACTCTGCCCCATCAGCAGCTATGAATTGCGAATTTTCAATTTTCGGGGTCGTGATCGGTGCGCCAGGATGATTCACCAGTGGCAAGCATGCAGAGACGGTTAGCAGAACCGCAACTGACAGCACGGCAAGGAATAATTGTACAGCTCTAGGCATATTGCGATCCGTTACTCTCCAGCAGATACCGCCGTAACCAGTCAAGCGCGCTCCAGGCGGTCAAGGTGCGAATCTCATCACGGTTGCCGTTGAACTGAAAGCGCCGGGTCCGGCAACCTTCATCTGTGGCCAGAGAAATGAATACCGTACCTACCGGCTTCTCTTCACTACCGCCATCCGGGCCGGCTATACCGGTCACCGCAAGCCCCAGATCACTGCCGGAAGCCTGCTTGACCCCTTGTGCCATCGCAGCGGCGCATTCGGCGCTGACCGCGCCAAAACTGTTCAGCAACTCGGCCGGAACCCCCAGCAATCTTGATTTGGCGGCATTTGAATAGGTCACGACTCCTTCGCTGAAATATGCGGAACTGCCCGGAATGTCGGTAATCCGTTTGGCGATCAAACCGCCGCTGCACGACTCCGCGAGTGAAAGCATCAGACCGCGTTTCCTAAACAGCTCCGCTACAACATTATCAATGCTGACATCACAAGTGCCCAAGGTTGATATTTTCATGTTTCAGACACTCCACTGCGCAGCAGCCGTATCATTACTTCCTGGCACGGAATTTCTGTTTCGCGGGCGATGCGGCGACAATCCTCGTATTCGGGCGTTGACCGCATAACCGCGCCGTTGCGGTCAAAAATCTGCTTGAAGCGCACGGTGCCAAATTCGGTCTGCCGCTCAACACTCTGCCGCCGCAGAATAATGCGATCCGCATGATAATAGCGAAGACCGATGGCCGACGTCTCGGTCAACAGCAGCCCAGCCAGTTGCTCAAGCTGTGGTGAGGTACAGAGAAAAGAAATCATCACACCGGGGCGGTTCTTCTTCATCTGGATCGGAGTGAAGAACACATCCAACGCCCCTTCTTCAAAGAGCCGCTCCATGGCATGGCCAAGCAGCTCCGGAGTCGAGTCGTCAATGTTGGCCTCAACCACTATTACTCCATCAGTAGACGCCGTTTTTTCGGCACTCTTCCCCAAAAAGGCGCGTAAAATATTGGGGCAGTCGGGGAAATCCTTTCCTCCGGCACCGCAGCCAAGTTTTTCCAGCAGCATTTCTGGTTGCGCTCCGAAGCCGGTCACCAGAGCAGCTACGATAGCCGCTCCGGTCGGCGTCACCCGTTCACCTGTGCCACAGCCGCCATGCACCGGTAACCCTTGCAAAAGTTCCGCCGTCGCCGGAGCAGGTACCGGCAGGCGACCATGAGCGGTCTCGACAAAACCGCTTCCGAGCGGCAGCGCCGAAGCGTAGATCGCCTCGACCTCCAGAAATTCCAGGCAGATAGCCGTCCCGACGATGTCAATAATGGAATCTACCCCCCCGACTTCGTGGAAATGCACCTCTTCAATGGCGACGCCATGCACCTTCGCTTCGGCTTCGGCGAGACGACGAAAGATCGCCTGCGCCCGAATTTTAACCGGCCCGGCCAGGCCGCTTCCGGCAATCATGGCATCAATGGCGTCATAATGCCGGTGCGTATGGTGGTCATGTACCGCAACATCGAATTTCAGAGCCGGAATATGCCGACGCTCGGTGCGGCTCGTTGTCAGTTCAAACGAGCCAGACGGCAGCCCCAGCTTATCCAGTTCTGAATTCAAATATTCAAGTGGCACTCCAAGATCAAGGAGCGCCCCCACGGTCATGTCACCGGAAATTCCGGCGTAGCAGTCGAGATATAAAATAGTCATATTACTCCTTAACCCGATAGAACCCATTCCTGGGAGCCCCGACAAACTCAATCGAACCCCGCGTTCTCAAGTCGGCAATGTCCCGTTTGGCACTTTTCTCAGTTACCTTCCACTGTACGGCAATATCCGTAGCCCTGGCTTGTTTGCCCGCTGAAAGCTGCTCCAAAAACCACAGTTGCCTGTCGTTTACAGGGACATTTACAGGGACATTTACAGGGACATTTACAGGGACATTTATCATTTCTGTTGGAAATTCAACCGGGAAATCAGCATGAACGGGCAGAACCGTCAGAAAGTAGGTACGATCATCGTCCGTATCGAATACCGGATCCGGTGAACCGTTAGTACGCATGGCTTTTTTGATTCTGGGAATACCGGTGGCTTTTCCCTCAGTTAGTTCCAGTTCCTTCAGAAATTCGCCAATCCTGCGGTTACGGTACCTCCGGGAGATGATATTTCCGGTGGCAATATCTTCACTCCTGACCGATCTGTCCGGTCCGGGAAAGCTCAGGATCTCGATGCGGTCGGGATGAATCCTGACCTCAACCGGTTCACGGATTTCATAACTGCGGTGGTAGATCGCGTTCACCAAGGCTTCCTCGATGGCCTCATAGGGATAGTTAAAATAACGAAGCGCTTCGGCCTGTTGCGGCACCTTGCGGATCTGCTCGGCAATGAACGTTCCCTGAATGTAGTTCAAGGCATTCCGTAATTGCCGATGAATCGGCCCCTCAAAAATTTTCTCGCTCATTTCATCGCCGGCTGGCGAGGTTTTGAAATGCACCAGTTCAATTCGCGAATAGGGGAAAAAATCGTGAGGGCGTTCGTTGAAAAACATCAAGCCGACGTTACGGGGCTGCAAGTATTCGGGAGGTCCGTCCACAATCATCATATTCCCACAGATCTGTTCAAAGGGAAGTTTGACTGACTGTTCGAAGAGTGTGCTCCCGATCTCCTGGAGGAATGACTGGATAAGACCGAGGTTCAGTCCACCAATATCGGCCTTATGGTTGATCCGGTCGTCAAAGGGAACATTGGCCGCCAGTTCCATCAGTTCTCTTTCGTCTTCGATTTTGGCCTTGACTGTACTTGAGAACCTGCGGATGTAGTAGGCATAGGGTACCTGCTTTGCCATGGAAACCGGCGCTTGATAGGGTCGGTTCTGCCCTCCCGGCGCCCAGATTATGAAGACATGTTTTCCCTGAAAAACAATCGGTTCGACCACGGGGAAATAGGCGGGTTTCAGGCGGTTGCAGAGATTGAGCAGATCTTTTTGTATCTTGTCAATGCCTGCCGGATTGAGGCCGACCGGCGGCAATACCGGCCTGCCGTTATCATCACGGATTCCGACCACGATATAGCCGCCTCCCCAGTTGTTGATGTCGTTGGCAAAAGCGCACAGGGAGCGAATGACCTCTTCCGGGTTCCATCCCTCCTTGAACTCGATCCGCTCTGATTCAACGGTGCGACAGTTGATCAGATCGTCTATGTTGATGGGCAGGGCCATGTTTGGTTCCTTGCGGCGTGTTGCGATTAAGGGGCCTATTTGAAGAAGATTCACACCCGATTAATCAGCGTTGCAGCACAGGCAGCGCCGAAGCCGTTGTCAATATTGACGACCGTGACCCCGGAAGCACAGGAGTTGAGCATGCCGAGCAGTGCGGCTACACCGCCGAAAGAGGCACCGTAGCCTATTGAAGTCGGCACGGCAATTACCGGTTTATCCACCAAACCGCCAACGACAGAAGGGAGCGCCCCCTCCATGCCGGCGACCACGATGATTACCGAAGCTGCGGCGAGCCGGTCTTGTCTGGCCAGCAGCCGGTGGATACCTGCCACACCGACATCAAATAGCTGCTCGACTTGATTGCCGAGGAAGCGGGCTGTCACAAGTGCCTCCGCCGCCACCGGGATATCGGACGTTCCGGCGGACACAACCAGAATTGTCCCCTTCCCCCGCTGCTCCGGCGGCTGATTCTCCAGAGTCAGACAGCGCGCCTCAGCATGATAAGTCGCCGCCGGAAATGTGCCAAGAACAGACTCTGCCTTCTCCCTGTCCAGGCGCGTCACAAGGACATTTCCCCCCCTGTCCGTAATAGCAGCGGAGATTGCTGCAATCTGCTCCGCCGTTTTCCCTTCGCCGAAAATCATTTCCGGCATCCCCTGACGTAAATGGCGATGATGGTCTACCTGGGCACAACCGATATCCTGAAAGGGGAGTAGGCGCAGATGCTGGAGTGCGGCATCAACTGAAAGTCCACCCTGGCGTACTGAGTTGAGCATTGTCTTGAGATATTCCTGATTCATGAAAGCGTCTCCGCTGAAAAATTAAGTAGTGATAGAGCACCATTTACCATAAAAAAGTCCGTTCAGCACTCTGTTAATATCAACTGAGTTGAACGGACTTTTTTATGAAACAGGAACGGCTTGGCTCTCCGGATTATTTTTCGTCCAGAACAGCATGAGCCGCTGCCAGACGGGCAATCGGCACCCGGAACGGCGAGCAGGAGACATAGTCCAGCCCGACGTTGTGGCAGAAAATTACCGAAGAGGGATCGCCGCCATGCTCGCCACAAATGCCGAGTTTGATATTCGGGCGGGTTGCGCGCCCCAACTCGCAGGCCATCTTGACCAGCTTGCCGACGCCATTCTGGTCGAGCGAAACAAACGGATCTTCCGGCAGAATATTATTGTCAACATAGAATGGCAGGAACTTTCCTGCATCATCTCGTGACAGGCCAAATGTTGTCTGAGTCAGGTCGTTGGTGCCGAAAGAGAAAAATTCGGCCTCGACCGCGATTTCATCTGCAGTCAGGGCGGCGCGGGGCAATTCGATCATCGTACCGATCAGATACTCGACCTTTACGCCGTACTTGGCGATTGTTGCGTCGCAGATGGCCACGGCATTCTGTTTGAGAACCGATAACTCTTTGACAGTTGCGATCAAAGGAATCATGATTTCAGGCACAATGCTGAAACCCTCATTTTTGACCAGTTCGCAGGCTGCTTCCATAATAGCGGTAACCTGCATATTATAAATTTCCGGAAAGGTGATGCCGAGACGGCAGCCGCGATGGCCCAGCATCGGGTTGAACTCGTGCAGCGTTTCGATCTTGTGCTTAAGTGCGCTAACCGGAACTTTCATGGTCTTGCATAACTCAACGATATCTTTTTCTTCCTGGGGCAGGAACTCATGCAGCGGCGGGTCAAGCAGCCTGATCGTAACCGGCAGCCCCTTCATTTCACGGAACAGGCCGATAAAATCCCCCTTCTGCATCGGAAGAATCTTTGCCAGAGCGAGTTCGCGACCTTCAACATCATCGGCCAGAATCATTTCACGAACGGCGGCGATGCGTTCGGCATCAAAAAACATATGCTCGGTGCGGCAGAGGCCGATCCCCTCAGCGCCAAACTGGCGGGCGACTTTGGCATCATGCGGAGTATCTGCATTAGTCCGTACCTTCAGGCGGCGGATGCCGTCTACCCACCCCATCAGCGTCCCGAAATCCCCGGTCAACTCTGCCGATACGGTAGGCACAGCGCCGAGCATGACCTCACCCAATGTCCCGTCAAGTGTGATCATGTCACCTTTTTTAACAGTTACACCCCCTTTTGTCGCGAAACACTGATTTGCGTAATCCACCTTGATATCACCACAACCGGCGACACAGCATTTACCCATACCGCGCGCGACGACAGCAGCGTGAGACGTCATGCCGCCGCGTGCCGTCAGAATCCCCTGTGCGGCATGCATGCCGTGGATATCTTCAGGTGACGTTTCGATGCGAACAAGAATTACCTTGCGACCGGTTTTCGCTTCCGACTCCGCCTCATCTGCAGTAAAAACGACCGTACCTGATACAGCACCCGGTGACGCTGGAAGCCCTTTGGCAATAATGTTTTTGACCGCTTTCGGATCAAGTGACGGGTGGAGCAACTGGTCGAGCTGTTCCGGTGCCACGCGCTTTACAGCGGCTCTTTGGTCGATTAGACCCTCGGCAACCATGTCTACCGCAATCTTGATGGCGGCCGGAGCGGTCCGTTTGCCGTTACGGGTCTGCAGCATGAACAGCTTACCTTTTTCAATGGTAAACTCGATGTCCTGCATATCCTTGTAATGTGTTTCAAGTATGGTGCGGATTGAATCGAGTTGCCGATAACACTCCGGCATGACCTCCTCCATCGGTGGAAGTGTCGTTGCTTTGGCGCGATTGATCGGCTGCGGTGTACGTATACCGGCAACGACATCTTCACCCTGGGCGTTGACCAGATATTCGCCGTAGAAGTAGTTCTCCCCGGTTGAAGGGTCTCGGGTAAAAGCCACTCCGGTAGCGCAGTCATCACCCATGTTTCCGTAGACCATCGACTGGACGTTAACGGCAGTGCCCCACTCCGCAGGAATGTTATTCAGGCGGCGGTAGGTTATGGCGCGTTGATTCATCCAGGAACCGAACACGGCGCCAATTGCCCCCCAGAGCTGATCCATCGGATCTTCCGGAAAGGCAACGCCGAGCTCCTCCATAATCTGTGCCTTGAATGCCGCAACCAGATCTTTCCAGTCGCCGGCGCTCAGGTCGGTGTCAAGATTGACACCCCGCTCGTCCTTCTTCTGCTCCAGAAGGTGTTCAAGCGAATGTTTGTCCATCCCCATGACAACATCGGAATACATCTGAACAAAGCGGCGGTAGGCATCGTAGGCAAAACGTTCGTCACCGCTCTGGGCTATGATCCCCTGAACGGTGATGTCGTTAAGCCCGAGGTTAAGAACGGTGTCCATCATACCCGGCATGGAAGCGCGGGCACCCGAACGTACCGAAACAAGCAGGGGATTGTCAGGATCACCAAATTTTCGTCCCATCAGCGCTTCAACCTGGGCAAGATGCACGGCAACTTCATCCGCCAGCGTGGGAGGATAATTACTGTCGTTCTTGTAAAACTCGGTACATACTTCCGTACTGATCGTAAAACCGGGGGGGACCGGAAGACCGATACTGGTCATCTCGGCCAGATTCGCACCCTTGCCTCCCAAAAGATTTTTCATGTCAGCCCGACCTTCAGCGAGACCATTACCAAAAAAATACACAAACTTCTGAGCCATTATGCCGCCTCCTCTTTAGATAAGATTTCCTACTTTGTATCCCAACTGGTTATATCAACGTTCTTCCCTTCGCCACCCTTCGCACCGTCAGAACCATACGAAAAAAGGTCATAGTCGCCATGTTCACCGGGTGAAATGTAAAGATAGTCGTTTCCCCAGGGGTCCTTGGGTACCTTCTTGCTCTCCAGATATCCACCCTCCTTGTAGCCGTTTGGTATCACACCGACAGTCGGTTTTGTTACCAACGCGGTCAACCCCTGCTCAGTAGAGGGGTAATTGCCGGTATCAAGCTTGTAGAGCTTGAGAGCAGTCTCGATATTCTTGATCTGTACCCGTGCGTCAGTAATCTTTGCATCATCCGTACGCCCCATCAGCTTCGGGCCGACCAGAGCCGCTAATAGAGCCAATATGACAATAACAACCATGATTTCAATCAGTGTAAAACCTTTTCTGTTCTTTAATAATTGCATTTGATGTGCGTTCCTCCCAAGTAAAATATTTTCCAACTTACTAACAGATGGCGCTTATGGCAAGCTCTTTTACACGGAAATACTTCAAAAAATATAATTACTACCTCAATTGAGGTATAATATATCTGCGCACAATGGGTGCCAAGCTATTTTAAGCCAATAAAATCAGCTTGTTACGTTATAACTTGCAGGTTGGCATTTAATATGCTATTTAACCGGCATTGATGAAATTCAGTAAGAGCAGTATGACACTATGTCTGCGTTATTATGCAGCAAAAAACTAAAAAGGAGAATAAACCGATGAAAAAAATCAGCGCCGTAGTAGCAATGTTCGCCGTCACCGCTTTTGCAGGAGCAGCTTTCGCTGTTGGCCCCGCAACAATCGAGCTTCCGGCTTCCATGGGTAAGGTAACTTTTCAGCACCTCAAACATCAGGAAAGGGTGAAGCAGGATTGTAAAAAGTGTCACGAGAAAGCCCCAGGTAAAATTGCTGAAAAGAACAAAGACTGGGCTCACAAAACCTGTAAAGGTTGCCACACTGAAATGAAAAAAGGACCTGTTGGTTGCAAGGATTGCCACAAAAAATAAGCTGAAAAACTCTGTTTGTCAATTGAGAAGGGGGGCAATGCACCACATAGCATGCCCTCTTTTTTTCGTAATATCTTCACCATGAGATGAATTTGAGAAAACGGCAGGCTGTTGGGCAGGAGCAGATTAATGTCGGTTGAAATAATCTTGAAAGAGCTGGTGGACAGCGTGCCGCAGGCAATCGGTGCCATCCTGGTGGACTGGGAGGGTGAGGCGGTTTTGGAGCATTGCCACTGTGATCCGTACGATATTCGTTTTATTGCCGCGCACAAGAGCATTATTCTGGCTCGTATCAAAAAGATCCATAGCGACGCCAGATTAGGCGAAGTTGAGGACATGGTTGTGACTTCTGATAAAGGGCATCTTATTATCGGCTGCATTGATCGGGAGTATTCACTGGTAATGAATGCTGAACGCACCTCCCCGGTTGCTCTGGCACTGTACCATTTCCGCCGGGCAGTAAGCGAACTGAAGAAGGAGATATGATGGAGGAGCAGGAGAAAAAAAGTTATTTTCGCGGGATGATGGACAAAATCATCACCGTTGCTAACATGGAGGTTTTCCCTTCCTCCAAACCGACGCCTGAGCCACCGATACAAAACGGTGAGGCGACAGGAGAAAAGGGTGGAGAACCGGAGCTCCAAAAGAAACCTGTACTAAACCCCTTTGGCGTTGTCGATCTTTTTGGCAAACTGAAGGTGGGGCTCCAAAAGACCAAAGATGGTCTGGTGGGGCGGATCGACACTCTGCTCCTGGGTAAAAAAACGATTGATGCCGATACTTTTGAAGAGTTGGAAGAGATTTTGATCACCTCTGATATTGGAGTTAAAACCACGGTTGAGCTGATCCGTACGCTTGAACAACGTTTGGGGCGTAACGAGCTGAAAGATGGTGATGCTTTGCGAGCGGCGTTGAAAGAGGAGATTCTGACACGACTCACCGCCCATCACAGCCCCCTTGACATCAACAGCCGGAAGCCGTTCGTACTGTTGGTGATCGGCGTTAACGGCGTCGGTAAGACGACAACCATCGGCAAACTTGCCTCGCGCTTCTCGGCATCAGGCCACAAAGTGCTCCTCGCGGCGGCCGACACTTTTCGGGCTGCTGCTGCCGAGCAGTTGATCGTATGGGGGAAACGCTCCGGAGTTGATGTTATTCGTCACAAGGAGGGAGCCGACCCGGCTGCGGTTGTTTTTGACGCCTGCAAAGCTGCTGTCGCTCGTGGTGTTGATCTTCTGATTATTGACACCGCCGGACGTCTCCACACCAAAGTCAACCTGATGGAGGAGATGAAAAAAATCTGCCGTGTCATAGATCGGGAGATCCCCGGTGCTCCGCATGAGACGCTGCTGGTTCTCGATGCCGCAACCGGTCAGAATGCGATTTCTCAGACCCGGCTTTTCAAGGAGTCTGCCGGTGTCAC
Organism: uncultured Geobacter sp.; assembly: GCA_964418315.1. GTDB lineage: Bacteria > Desulfobacterota > Desulfuromonadia > Geobacterales > Pseudopelobacteraceae > JACRCG01. The sequence goes on from CAYQMO010000025.1 coordinate 20,516, forward strand.
CGGTTTGGCACTGACAAAACTGGACGGCACCGCCAAGGGAGGCATTGTGGTGGCGGTAAGCCATGAATTTGCTCTGCCGATCCGCTACATAGGCGTCGGCGAAGCAATTGAGGATCTGCGCGATTTTGATCCGCAGGAGTTTACGGATGCAATCTTCCAAGCTTGAAAAATCACATCGCAAGTCTGTGAAGGGCTCAACTGAACTCTGCGATATCAGTCAATTAGGACTTGACTTTGTCCCTGCTGCTTCGTATAGTGTGCCACCTCAAAAGGAAAGGGAACCCATGAACCAAGAACTCTTAGATGTACTCGAAGCCAGAATAGGCGCAATCCTCGAAAAGTATAATGACCTTAAAGAAGAAAACGCAGCCCTGCATGAAGAAATTCAGCGTTTGATAAACGACCGAGAGGGATTCAAATCCCGTGTTGACGCCATACTTGGCAAACTTGACGGCATTTAGCGAGTGATATGAAAAAAAGCCATGCTGTGATTGTCCTGGGGCGTGAACTATCAGTTCGAAGTTCCGCCCCGGAGTCGAAGGTCAGGGCAGTCGAAACTTTTGTCAATGGCAAGCTACAGGAAATTGGCAGTGCTCTTAGAAGTGGTGATGCCCAACTGGTACTCTCGCTGGCTCTGCTGAATACTGTGGAAGAATTACTTGAACTCCGTTCTCAGCGAGAAATGGATGCTGTTGTCGACAAAAGAATTGATTCGCTGATAGCAACTCTCGATAAGGTCTGATTTTTCATGGTCTCTCAGGGAGACTTGATCATATATTCGCACGAAATGCTCATCTCCATCGGGCTCGTCAAACACCGCCTGCGCCAGTTTGATTGCAGTTATAACCAATGCCCATTGAATATATCCTCACTGAAAGGAAAAAGCATCCTGAGTCGCTGCGCGTAATCAGATAATTACTCAACGGCACTAAAGCTTTTTTCTTCATTCAGCCTCCCTGGTTGCCTTCCCGATTTCTCTTCGGGGTCATTCCACATTTGTCGTATCGAAAGTTCAGTATGCCCAAGCGTTCTCTCCGTTCGCAATTACTGGCACAGCGCCGGCTGCTCAGCCATGATTTATGGTGCGCATCAAGTCGCTCTGCCCAGCTAAACCTGCTCTCCCTTGTTGAGTATGCCGAAGCTGATTGCATAGCGCTGTATGCCCCGGCTCATAATGAGATCGGTACGGAACTGCTCTTTACTGCAGCTTTTCAGGCGGGAAAGCAGATTCTGTATCCGGCTGTTCACCTCGATCGCATGGTGTTTCGCAGGGTTGAGCGAATTGTGGAGTTGAAGAAAGGGGCCTTTGGTATTTTGGAACCCCCCCCGAAAGGATCAGACTATCATGCCGATGAGGCTGACCTGATCGTGGTTCCGGGCATCTCTTTTGATCTCGCCGGCCATAGGATCGGCTACGGAAAAGGATTTTATGATCGTTTTCTGTCTTATCCCGACTGCCCGACCCATCTGGTTGGTTTGTGTCATGATTTCCAATTGACAGAGGAGCTTATCCCAGCGGATGCACATGATATTCCGATGGAGATTATTGTTTCAGAGAAGCGCATTGTCCGGATTAGTGGTTTTAAAGCAGAGAAGTAACCGGAGCTCGCCAGGCGACTCGGATCTTATATAAAGGAGGGTAGTTTTATGGGTGTTGAAACAATTATTGGTGTTGTCATTATTCTTATGGCTGTCGCCGCCGGAGCCTATTATGCCGGCAACAAGCTCAACAAGAAAGATACCGGATCCATTTTGAAACAGGCCGAAGAGCTTGCCGGCAAAGTTCTTGATGATGCACGTCGGGAAGCAGATACCATTACCAAGGAAGCAGAGCTTAAAGCCAAGGATGCTGCTATCCAGGCCAAGGAGGATCACGAGCGAAAAACTAGCGAAAAAGACAAGGATTTGCTGGCTCTTGAAAAACGTCTGACCCATAAGGAAGAGAATCTCGATAAGAAAGCCGGATTGATAGATCAAAAAGAGATGGATATTCTTAAAAAAGAACAGACGGTTTCTCAAAAAGAGCAGGCCCTCGATCTCCGGGATGCCGAGCTGAAAAAAGCGGCTGACGTACAAAAAGCCAGACTGGAGCAAATTTCCGGTATGTCGGCCACAGAAGCAAAAAAAGAGCTGATGAACGCAATGGAGACAGAGGCCAAGCATGATGCCGCCAAATTAATAAGAGCCATTGAAGAAGAAGCTCGTGAAACCGGAGACAAAAAAGCCATGGAGATAATGGCACTTGCCATTCAGCGCTACGCGGGAGAATACGTTGCTGAGCGCACTGTTTCTGTAGTTCCACTGCCGTCTGACGAAATGAAGGGGCGTATCATCGGTCGCGAAGGACGCAATATTCGCGCCCTGGAGGCTGCCACAGGAATTGATCTGATTATTGACGATACCCCTGAAGCGGTTATTCTGTCCGGGTTCAATCCGGTACGTCGCGAGGTTGCGCGCATTTCTCTGGAAAAGCTTCTGGCCGATGGTCGCATTCATCCGGGTCGGATAGAAGAGGTCGTCGCAAAAGCAACTGAAGAGGTGGAACTTTCGATAAAAGAGGCAGGCGAACAGGCGGCATTCGACCTCGGAGTTCACGGCATCCATCCGGAAATCCTTAAATTGGTCGGACGCCTCAAATATCGTACCTCCTACACCCAGAACGTCTATCTGCACTCACTGGAAGTCGCGTTCCTCTGCGGTATTATGGCTGCAGAACTCGGAATCAACGTCAAACAGGCCAAGCGTGCCGGACTTCTGCATGATATCGGCAAAGCGGTTGACCACGAAGTCGAGGGATCACATGCGGTAATCGGAGCTGAGCTGGCCAGAAAATATGGTGAAACAGCCAAAATTGTGCATGCCATCATGGCGCATCACGAAGATGAAAAACCGAATTCCATCCTGGCAATTCTGGTTCAGGCAGCAGATGCGCTTTCCGGCGCACGCCCCGGCGCACGCCGCGAAATGATGGAGACATATGTCAAACGCCTTGGCGATCTGGAGCGCATTGCCACCTCTTTCAGCGGGGTACAGTCGTCCTTTGCCATCCAGGCGGGGCGCGAAATTCGTGTCATGGTTTCCAGCGATCAGGTCACTGATGACCAATCTGTTATCATAGCTCGCGATATTGCCAAGAAAATAGAGGCCGAAATGACCTACCCAGGCCAGATAAAGGTCAACGTGATCCGCGAAACCAGATCAGTAGAATATGCCCGTTAAGATCCTGTTTGTCGGTGATATCGTCGGAAAACCGGGGCGTCAGGCGCTGTCGCGCGAACTGCACCGCCTGGTGGATCGGCACGTAATAGATATTGTTATCGCCAACGGAGAAAATGCTGCCGGTGGCTTCGGGTTAACAGTTGAGGTCGCCAAAGAGTTATTCGGACATGGCATACATCTACTCACCGGCGGTAACCATATCTGGGACAAAAAAGAGCAAGTTTCATTTATTCTGTCTGATCCGCGCATTATTCGTCCGGCAAATTATCCAGACGGCGCTCCCGGCGTCGGGAGTGCAATCCTGACTACTCCTGGCGGTATCAAGGTTGCCGTTCTAAATCTTGAGGGGCGTATTTTTATGAAAAACCTCGAGTGCCCTTTTCTGGTTGCAAATAGAGAAATCGGGCGTCTCAAGCAGGAGACCCCTATAATTTTTGTTGATTTTCATGCCGAAGCGACTTCTGAAAAATCTGCCCTCGGATGGTATCTCGATGGCCGGATAACTGCTCTTGTGGGGACTCATACCCATGTCCAGACTGCAGACGAGCGGATTCTACCGCAAGGCACAGCCTTTTTAACGGATGCCGGAATGACCGGCAGTTTTGATTCGGTCATCGGCATGGGTAAGGAAGAGACCATTCACCGCTTTCTAACCCAGTTGCCATCCAAGTTTGAAGTTGGCAAAAAGGATATCCGGCTGAATGCGGTAGTAATAGGAGTTGATGAGGTAAGCGGCAAGGCTTTGAGTATTGAACGTGTCAATATGAGTTGTTAAACCAGAAAAGATTTTAGATTCAGGGAGTAAATTATATGTCCGTATCTGAGCAGATGGCCGTCATCAAGCGTGGCGCAGTTGAAGTGCTAATCGAAAAAGAGCTGGAAGAGAAGCTTACAAAGTCTCTTTCGACCGGCAACCCTCTGGTAATCAAAGCCGGCTTTGATCCGACCGCACCTGACCTGCATCTGGGGCACACCGTACTAATTCAGAAGCTGCGGCAGTTTCAGCAACTGGGGCATGAGGTTAATTTCCTGATCGGTGACTTTACCGGCATGATCGGTGATCCGACCGGCAAATCCGAAACTCGTAAGGTACTAACCCGCGAAGATGTTTTAAGAAATGCCGAGACGTATAAGGAGCAGGTATTTAAAATTCTTGATCCGGACAAAACCAGGGTAGTGTTCAACTCAACCTGGCTGAATGAGCTCGGCTGTGGTGGTATGATCGCATTGGCTTCAAAATATACCGTTGCCAGAATGCTGGAACGGGACGACTTCCATAAACGTTATACGACTCAACAGCCGATCGCCATTCACGAATTTCTTTATCCGCTGATACAGGGGTACGATTCTGTTGCCATGAAGGCTGATGTGGAGCTTGGCGGCACAGACCAGAAATTCAATCTGCTGATGGGGCGTGAACTCCAACGGGAATGGGGTCAATCACCACAATGTGTGCTGACCATGCCGCTCCTGGAGGGGTTGGACGGGATCAACAAGATGTCCAAATCACTCGGCAACTATATCGGTATCAGCGACCCTGCCGATGATATCTTCGGCAAGATAATGTCGATCTCTGATGAACTGATGCTCCGCTATTACGAGCTTCTCTCTGATATGACACTGGCTGATATTGATCAGTTGAAGCGCGATCTACAGGATCATTCGCTGCACCCTATGGCTGCAAAAAAACAACTGGGCCGCGAGATTGTTTCCCGCTTCCACGGTTCCGGTGCTGGAGAGATTGCCGAAGAAAATTTTGTCAAACGCTTTAAGGAAAATGAAATTCCGGAGGAGATGCCGCAGGTCTGTTTCTCCATTTCCGATGGTGTCGTGCTGCTGGTGAGGGCGATAACAGAAGCCGGCCTGACCAAATCCAACGGCGAGGGGCGTCGGGCGATTGATCAGGGCGGGGTCAAGCTAAACGGCGAGAAGGTAAGTGACACCAATCTGGAATTGACTGCGGCGGGTGAATATATTGTCCAGATCGGCAAGCGCCGTTTTGCGAGGATTTTGGTAGGTTAGACGGCAA
>CAYQMO010000026.1:0-16404 GCA_964418315.1 uncultured Geobacter sp.
AACAACCCCATCCCCATCCTAACCTTCCCCTTGAAGGGGAAGGGACTAAAAGCTTTAAGTTGCGCTTATGAGGGTTAGGGGGTAGAAATGCTGATAGCGGCGGTTCTGTAGAAAATCGCAATTCAATGCCGTGTGGAGTATACACAGTTACATTCGAGCGTCAGTGCCGATATTGCGTTGACACTGCCCTGTGACGAGTGTAATTTCCGTCAACTAAAATAGGCAGGTTCTTATCCATTTAATTCGTGGTAGCATCCAGTACATAAATTTCAACGGGGGGCAGAACATGGGGTTTTTCGGAAATAACAATAAAATTGAGTTGAAAGAAAAAGATGCAGAAATTAAAAAACTGATGCAGATGATCGATAATGTGGACAACATTGTCATGCTCTGTGATGCCACTTCGGAGAACAAGGTTTTTTATATGAACACCAGGGCAAAAGAGCTGCTACAGAGGTTTCGCTCCGAGCTGAATGCCGGGTTGCGGGGTGCTGATGTCAGCAATGCCTTCAATAACTCCATTCATCAGTTTCATAAGGATCCGGGGCGCGTAAAACGTTTCTTTTCAAATCCCCGCACGGATCTCCCCCGTACGGCCGAAATCCCCATCGGCTCCATTACGCTCAAAACAACTGCTTATCCGATCTGGGACAGCAGTGACAGCAGCAAAGTGCTCTGTTATATGGCCTGCTGGAGTGACATCACTTCTGAGAAGCAGGTGAAGATGCAGCAGTATAAGGAGATAGAGCGGAAAAATTACCTGGAGGAGCGGATTCATCAGATTGCCACCGCCATGGAAGAGATGAGCATGACCGTCAACGAAGTTGCCGGTAATACAAACAATGCTTCTGACTCGGCGGCTCAGGTGTCACATAATGCCTACGAAGGACAAAAGGTTGTTAATCAGGCGGTCCATAAGATGCAGAAAGTGGCGGAAGTTATTCGCGCATCTGCCACTATAGTTGGTAATCTGGGGGCTACGTCGGAAAAAATCGGTGAATTTGTCAATGTCATCAACGAAATAGCCGATCAGACCAATCTGCTGGCCTTGAATGCGGCAATTGAAGCTGCCCGGGCCGGTGAAATGGGCCGCGGTTTTGCCGTAGTCGCTGACGAGGTTCGCCGTCTGGCTGAGCGAACCACAATATCAACCAAGCAGATTAGCACCATGGTCACAGAAATTCAAAAAGGCACGCAGATGGCGGTTGAGTCTATTGAGCGTGGTAAAAACGAAGCGGAACAAGGAGAAGAGCTTTCCCATAAAGCGGAAGAATCATTGAGTTCTATCGTTCAATCCATCGACGAGATTAAAAATATGATTGCACAGATCGCTACGGCATCAGAAGAACAGGCAGCAACTGCTACTGTTATTGCCGGTAATCTGGAAGAAATATCGAGGCAGTGATCGGTACCACCATAAAAGGAGAAACAAACATGAAGAATCTAAAAATTGGCGTTCGCCTGGGACTGGGTTTTGCAATTCTGGTGATGTTAATGCTTGTCATCGGTGGCTATTCGATTACCAAGATGAGCCATTTTGATGCATTGGTCATGACTCTGGTTGAGGATAAATACCCGAAGACAGTGACGCTTAATGACATGAAGAGCAACATCAATATAATTGCACGGGCACTGCGAAACCTTATTTTACTTGATGACAAAGAGGAGCTTAAAAAGGAAACCCAACGGATACTTGACGCCAGAGAGCAACTTGGCAAACGGATAGAGGAGCTTACCAAGGTTGCGCGTAGTGACACCGGCAAAGCATTACTGAAAGAGATTGTTGACGCGCGCACTGCTTACGTAGGCTCACAGAAAATTATTATCGGCCTGATTGAGACAAACGATAAAGAAAAAGCCCGCACAGAGCTTTTTACCACTGTTCGTAAAACCCAGACTGCTTACTTTGCTGCGATTGACAAGATGATCGAACACCAGAACAAAGAGGTGATAAAATCAGGCATGGATGCAGAACAGAACATTATACAGGGTAGAACTATCGTGATCGGGCTTATGATTACAGCGGTTTTCCTCTCCATACTTATTGCCTTTTTCCTCGTACGTAGCATCACAGGGCCGATTATCCCATTGGTCGCTGTTGCGCGCAAAATAGCCGATGGTGATCTTAGCGTTCATATTGCCCATACATCATCGGATGAACTGGGCGATTTGAGTGAGTCGCTGCGGTTTATGGCTCAAAATCTGCGGTCCATGATCAGCCAGGTCTCCAGTACATCCACGCAGATTGCCGCTGCATCCACGCAGCTCCTGGCAACCGCCGAGCATATCGCCTCCGGTGCCGAAGAAGTTGCCGGTCAAGCGACAACCGTTGCGACAGCAGGTGAAGAGATGTCGGCAACGTCATGTGACATCGCCCGTAACTGCCAGAGTGCGGCCGAAGGTGCACAGCGTGCCTCGAAGGCAGCCGGCGACGGCGGCATGGTCGTTGGAAAAACCGTTGCCGTCATGGGACAGATTGCACAGAAAGTTCAGGAATCCGCCAGAACGGTGGAAAGCCTTGGCACCAGAAGTGACCAGATCGGTGCCATCATCGGCACGATTGAAGACATAGCCGACCAGACCAACCTGCTGGCGCTTAATGCCGCCATTGAAGCAGCCCGTGCCGGCGAGCAGGGGCGCGGTTTTGCCGTTGTTGCTGATGAAGTCCGTGCTTTGGCTGAGCGTACCACCCGCGCCACCAAGGAAATCGGCGAAATGATCAAGGCTATCCAGAAAGAAACCAAGGGAGCCGTCGCCGTCATGGAGCTGGGTGTTCAGCAGGTGGAGACCGGTACGGAAGAAGCGGCTAAGTCAGGAGCGGCATTAGAAGATATTCTGGCGCAGGTTAATGATGTTGCCATGCAAATCAGTCAGATTGCAACGGCCGCCGAAGAGCAGACCGCCACGACCAGTGAAATCTCCAGTAACATGATGCAGATTACCGATGTGGTGCAGCAGACGTCACAGGGAGCACAGCAATCCGCCAGTGCAGCAGCACAGTTGAGCGGCAATGCCGAAGAGCTGCAGCGGTTGGTGCGGCAGTTCAAGTTGTAAAAATCAGGGGCGAGGTTCGCTTTAAATTCCGTCAGGTCTTCTAAAATTGCGTTGACACTGCCCTGTGGCGGGTGTAATTTCCGTGAACTTAAAAACCAAGTACTTATCTACATAAAGGTGGAATACTTAATATGTCTTTTACACTCCGTATTATTTTAGGAAATGCACTCGGCATAATCGTTACTGTTTTAGCAATGACTACATTGAACCCAAATAGTCATCTCTGGATGGACATGTTAATCGGTGTAGTTGTCTTGATTGTGATGTCAGCTACCATCGGACTCTTGAGCAACACAGCGTTTAAGCCTCTTGCCGGAATAATTGCCGCCCTTGAAAAGGCAGCCGGCGGCGACCTCTCTGTGCGTGCCGAAGCAACAGGCAGCGGTGATTTTTTGCGGTTAGCAACCGCATTCAATACCATGATGACCGACTTGAACAAAGCAATGAGGCAATTTTTTGCCGTCGCAGATACGGTGCGCGACTCGGTTGTGATGGTGCGTTCTACTACTGATGCTATGGCCTCTGCATCTGAGGATGTTGCCATGCAGGCAAGTACTATCGCAACGGCCAGCGAGGAAATGTCAGCAACATCAGGAGACATTGCCCGCAACTGCCTCTATGCTGCCGAGTGTGCCCAGAAAGCTACCGAACAGACCCAAAGTGGTTCAAAGCTTGTTCATAGTAGCTCCCGATTGATGGAGAACATTGCACAGCGGGTAAATGTATCATCTAAGACAGTAGAAGGCTTAGGACAGCGCTCTGATCAGATCGGCGCAATCGTCAACACAATTCAGGACATCGCCGACCAGACTAATCTTCTCGCTCTGAACGCTGCTATAGAAGCTGCACGGGCCGGCGAACAGGGGCGGGGTTTTGCGGTAGTTGCCGATGAAGTTCGGGCACTTGCAGAACGCACCACTAAAGCAACCAAAGAAATTGCCGCCATGATCAAGGCAATTCAGAGCGAGACACAGAGTGCTGTCAATTCAATGTCGGAAGGGGTTGACGAGGTCAAGCGGGGCACCGCAGAGACATCACGTTCAGGAGAAGCATTGGAGGACATTATCAACAAGATAAATGAACTGAACATGCAGATCAGTCAGGTGGCAACAGCCGCAGAAGAGCAGACCGCCACAACCCAGGAAATCACTAACAACATCCAGATGATAACTGATGTTGTCAATCGCAATGTTGAAAATTCACGAAGTACCACCAGGGCAACCGCAACGCTTGCCAGAGAGGTTGATAATCTGCATGAACAGGTCGGTCGTTTCAGGCTTTCAAAAGCTGTGGAATGGAATGACTCTTATAGCGTTGGCATTGAAAAGTTTGACAATTCACACAGGGTTCTTATCAACATGGTCAACGATCTGGCCGATGCCATGCAGCAAAAAAAGAGCAAAGATGCTGTTGGCCGGGTGCTTAACGGTCTTGCGGAATACACTATAAATCACTTTGCTGACGAAGAACGTTGTTTTTCTCAGACGCGTTACCCGGAAGAGACCCAGCATATAGCATTGCACAAGAAGTTGCTTGAGCAGGTCACCGCACTGATCTCGAAATTTAATGCCGGCGAACCACTTATTACTCAGGATGTAATTAATTTTCTGAGTGACTGGCTGGTCAACCACATTAAGGGAGTGGATATGCGCTACGGCCCACACCTTAACAAGAACGGAATTAAATGATCGCTATCTGAGATCCTGATTAGGACGAATCAGGTCCGAAATTGCGTTGACACAGGTCGCATAACTGGTGTAATTTCCCCAGATGTAAAAAAAGCTGGTTCTTATCCATCACTCTGAATATCTAGTAGATATCACACACAAAAGGCGGGTTTTATGGCTAACATTCTGATTGTTGATGATTCCTCCACCATGATCATCGGACTTAATCTGAAGGAAGGCGCTATCTGATGGATGGTTATACAACGTTATACGGGATACTGGAGACGGCTCTTAAGGCGGCTGGCGGAGAGTGCGCCATGCTTCTGGGGCAGGAGCTTTCCATCATTCTTTCAGAGTCGTCTTCGACCGAAAAGAACGCTTACTGCGCCAAGCTCGACGACTCCTACTTTATCATGGGAGTAAACTCAGCAGAGCCATATGAGGGTCGTTTATATCTGGTTTTCAATTTGCGGGACGCTATTGTTCTGAGCAGTATCCTGCTCGGGATTCCCCCTGCGCGAATTAAGGAGAAAAAGCTCCTTGGCATCATCGAAAAAGATGACATTGATGCTTTTGCCGAAGTTGGCAACATGATTAACGGCTCTCTTAACTCCGCATTTCTGGCGGCGCTTCCCAGTAAACCGACCCTCAAGCTGCTTCCGCCAAATAAATATATTCCAAAAACCAATGAATTAAACTCTGAAGAGCCGTTTCCTGATGGCGATTATCTGATGTTCCGCTCAAAACTGGAGCTGCCTGGCATGGAGATGGAGTGCCTTGATGTGCTTGTGCCGACCGCTCTGGCGAACCTGTTTGACCCTCAAGTTGCTGTAGAGGTAGCGACTGAAGATAATAATGTTGATTCAGAGAGCCTTGACAAGGAGGGTTCCGGGGCAGACGCAGAGAGCCTCAGTGGCGTTAAAAGCATCGTTGTGCTTGAAGATGATGTAAATTTACGTCAGCAGATGGTTGAACTACTTGCATTCACTGGATTTCAGATTGCTGAAGGCACGCTTAATGCGGACTTAAAAGAGCTTTTTGCCGGTAGAAATGTAAAAATGGCCATTATAGGTTCACAAAATGCCGATGAACGAGAGCTTGCTGTCTGCATAAAAGTAAAAGCGATGCGCCAGGATTCCCCGCCACCGATTATCATGATTGCTGAGTTCTGGACTCGGACAGCCGCCCTGAAAGCTCTTAAATATGGAGCAAGTGATATCATCATAAAGCCATTCACCGCAGACGAAGTGGTTGCAAAAGTTCGCAATTACTGCAAAATAGCACAAGCTTAACGGCGTGGGGCTGATAATGGTTCCAGCTACGGAGTTACAATATCTTCAAACTCGACTTTGCCACGGTTTTCCTGGCACTGTTCTTCTGTTTCTGCTTCTTCTGTCTCTACTCCCGTCTGACGCCTCTGCCTCAATTCCCAACCAGCTCTACCGGATCGATATACGACCACACAAGGAATATACCCGCATTGTTGTTCGCCTTGCCGAATCGCCGGAATACTCACTCGTAGCGATCCCGGGCAATCGTCTGCGCCTGGTAATAAAGGACACCGAAGGTATCCTGTTCAAAAAATTCAGACAGTATTCGGACAAAAACATAGGCGGATTGGTTTTAACTAAACGGAACGACGGTCAGCACGAAAATCTGCTGATTACATTCCAGATTTCCCGAATTGCTGGATGGCGCGACTTGTCACGTTCCGATATCAGCGACATAACGCTTGATGTCGGTACTCCGTTTAAAGCCGGTTTGCCTCTCCATTCAGCGAAGGGTCGCGAAAAAATCTGGAGTGGCGTTGAGAAACTGGTGAGGGATTTTGATCCGCCACTGAAATCTGAAATCCCCTTTTCTCCCACGGATCCTCAAATTTTGAAAAGTTTTCTTACCGAAGCGGATCAAAGAGAGTTTGCCGCCGCAGAGGCAGCGCTTTACAAAGGTCGTTTAACAGAAGCGGAGGAGTTGTTTACCCGCTTTTCTCAACGTCAGACGCAGATCCGGTCGCTGTCGCTCTATCGATTAGGTGAAACGTGGTATAAATTACAGAAGTACCCGCAAGCTCTGGCCGCTTTTCGAGAAGCTGAAAAGCTCTGGCCAGCCTATCTTGAGTTAAATCCCGCGGTCACTTTTTATTACGGCGACAGCATTGCCAGGAACGGAGAGCTGGCTCACGCTCGTACACTTCTCGCCGGATTAGTTGCACGTCTGGCGGACAAAGCCTACGCTCCGGCACTCCTTGTGCGGCTTGGCGATATTTTTACCCGCCAGGGGCATGAGCAGGATGGACATGCCATCTACCAGAATGTTGCTCAGAATATTAAAAATAATAAAGCCGGTAAAATGGCATTGATGCGACTTGCGGATAGCGATTTTCTTCAATCCGCCCCCTGGAATTATCGCCCTATCAGTGCTGTATACCTTGATGCTTCGCTTCGGAGTGGCGATCTTGATATGCGTGAAGAGGCGCACTTTAAATACGTCCTGCTTGAGTCAATTCATGGTGAAGCTGCAGAGTCTCTGCGTCTGCTTATGCTCTTCCAGCGGAAATTTCCTCGAGGAGTTTACGGCGCAGTCGTCAGGACAATCCGGGAAGTTCTGGTCGCCGAAGTCTATCGTGGCACCAACTGGCATCAAGATCCGGTAGCTCTTGTACGATTTATGGACGAGCAGAACGAATATCTTGCAGGCTGCGTTGACGCTCCACGGTTTTTAGCTACTGTTACCAAAGCTTATAGTGAGGCGGGGCGCCCGATTGAACTAGTCAAGTTATTGACCTCCATGGTTGACAGATCATGGGCGGCTTCTCTGGCTCCTGAGTTGTATATCAGTATCGCTGACAACGCCGAGTTGATCGGTGACACGGCGGCGGCAGAAAGAGCTATTAAAGCGTTAATGAGTAAATTTCCTGCGTATCCAAAGGTGCGGTCGATGAATGAACGACTAGGTTCGCTTTATTTTTCTGCTGACAAGCATCAACAGGTCAAGAATACCCTAATTGGATTGCTTGACAAGGGTGCGAAAGCTCAGTATGTCGAGAGCTATTACCAATTGGGACGATCGCTTTGGGTTCTAAATCTCCATGCCCAGGCGGCAAAGTCTATGGAACTCTTTCTGACATCAACCTTGGGACGCGATCCGCGCCTCATGCCGGATGCATACTTCATTGCCGGTTCTGCCAAAGAGAAGCTTGGTGATCGAAAAGGGGCTTTAAGACTTTATGAAGCTGCTCTCAAGTTGCCGGAGAGCAAGCGTAACGATGAGTTCATCTATAGAACCGGACAGATTAATCTCCAGGATGGCAATACTCAGCAGGCAAAAAAAATATTCGAGCAGCTCGTCAAAACCGGCAAAGACCCCGACTGGCAAAGCCTTGCCCGTCAGTCGCTGGTATCGATTGAAGCAAAGGGAGCTCGCCCGTAATAAGGCATAAATTCTGGCCATTATTTTGACACCGTCAAAATAATGGCATACATCATATATCGATATGCGCTGCAAGTTCAGCTTCGGCTACAGAGCCTTCCGTTTAGGCTCATGTATGTCGCTTCTGGTCTGATATGGTATAGTTATTGCTTACTCAGGTTCCCGGTTAAGTGAAGGCTTTTTTCTGCCGGATTAGTAAAACTGGTATTTTGCGCTTCTAAAGAGGGGGAAATTTAATGCAAATTGAAGGCATTTTCAGTAATACCATTAACCTGCTGGGTAAAAATATTGACTTGAGAGCGAAAAATCAGAATCTGATAGCCTCCAATATAGCCAATGCGGAAACCCCGAACTATACTCCCAAAAGTCTAGCTTTTGACGCCGAGCTGCAGAGCGCCCTGAAAAATAGTTCAAGGGGGCTGCGACCCGATGCTGCACCACATCATAGACATATTCCGCTGCGTGGGGGAGGATCCTCTTTGAACTCGGTTACCGGGAAAATCGTCGAAACACCAGCTAAAACGCCTGGCAAGGATGGCAACTCGGTGGAGCTTGAAAACGAAATGGTGAAACTGAGTGAAAACCAGATCATGTTTAACGCATCCGTTCAACTCCTGACAAAGAAATTTGAAGGTCTGCGGAGTGCCATAAGAGAGGGGAAATAAATGGATTTTTTCAGTGCTATGGATGTTAGTTCGTCTGCTCTCACCGTTGGACGAACCCGAATGAATCTGATTTCAAGCAACCTTGCCAATGCGAATACGACAAGGACTCCGGAGGGGGGGCCATATAAACGGAAAGATGCGGTTTTTTCCGCGACTCCGCTTGAAAGCCGTTTCGACCGTACGCTTGATGCTGCGACCTCCCAGCAGGTTCGTAAAGTTGAAGTAACTGAAATTATTGAAGACCAGACTCCACCGCGACTGCAGTATGAACCGGCGCATCCCGACGCAAACGCTCAAGGGTATGTCGCCATGCCAAATGTCAACACGGTCGAGGAGATGGCAGATATGATAGGTGCTACGCGCGCATACGAAGCAAATGTTACGGCTGTTCAGGCCGCAAAAAGCATGGCTATGAAGACACTCGAAATTGGTCGGTAGCACTGACTGATCTATATAAACAGGCGCATAAATAATAACATACGAGGGTACGACTATGGTAATTCCAGGTATTGAGAACGGATTAGGGATGTCAAAAGCTTTTCCGGAATCAGTCAAGAGCGGTTCTTCGTCTCCAATTGAAGGAGCCGGCAAGTTTTTCAGTGAGCTTGTGTCAAAAGTTAATGAGATACAGGTACAGTCAGATAAGGCGATTCAGGGGCTTGCAAGCGGAGAGAATAAAAACCTTCACGAGGTCATGATTGCAGTTGAAAAGTCCAGTATTTCATTTCAGTTTATGTCACAGGTACGCAATAAAGCGCTTGAGGCATACCAGGAAGTTATGCGGATGCAGGTATAGCATGCATAAACCTAGTTCCGGTTATGTAGCAATTAATCGAAAGGAGGATAGACGCTGGCTATGCCTGAAGGAATCCGTAGACTAATAGAGCCTATTATTGCGCTTTCTCCTGGTAAACAGATGCTGATTGCTGCTGTGGCTTTAATATCAGCGGTTGCATTTGCAGTGCTGATATTCGTTGCAAACCGCACGGACTATCGACCTCTCTTTACCAACCTGACATCGGAAGATGCCGGAGAAATTGTTAAAAAGCTGAAAGATGCCAAGACACCTTATGAGATTACTGCTGATGGTAAGGGTGTTCTGGTGCCGGCTGACAAGGTTTACGAACTGCGCCTTACTCTTGCTTCTGAGGGGATTCCGCAGGGTGGTGGCGTCGGTTTTGAAATTTTCGACCGGAAAAATTTCGGCATGACGGAGTTCGTGCAGAAGTTGAATTATCAGCGGGCCCTTCAGGGGGAATTATCGAGGACAATTGCTCAGTTGACCGGAGTCGAGCAGGCTCGTGTACACTTGGTGATTCCGGAAAAGTCTCTTTTTAAAGATAATGAAAAACCTGCCACCGCTTCAATCGTCCTCAAAATGAAATCAAACCGTGCGTTGAAGGATTCCGAGGTACAAGGGGTTGTTCATCTGGTCTCCTCATCAATTGAGGGTTTGGAAGCTGAGCATGTAACCATTCTTGACAGCCGGGGTAAAATACTCAGCAAAGGTGGTGGGAGCGGCGATCCAACATCACGTATGACTTCGGCCATGCAGGAAACTCAGCGGATATATGAAAAAAATGTTGAAGAGCGTATTCAATCCCTGCTTGACATGATCGTTGGAGGGGGCAAGTCTGTTGCACGAGTCACTGCGTCATTTGACTTCAAGCAGGTTGAGCGGCTTGAGGAAAAGTTTGACCCTGAATCAATCGCTGTTCGCAGCGAGCAGCGGACTGAAGAGAAAGGCTCATCCAGTACCAGCAGTGTCGGGGTTCCGGGCGTACAGACTAATATCGGGCGAACCCCTCCCGCAGGGGGGGCAACGACTGGTGGTGGCTCCAAAAATGATGAAATCCTCAACTATGATGTAAGCCGTACTACAGCAAAAATTATCGAACCGGTGGGAGCCCTTAGCAAGATATCTGTTGCGGTGCTGGTTGATGGCAAATATGAAGCACCTGCAGCGGTAAAGGAGGGGCAGGTAGCAAAGGCCAAATACACACCCCGGTCGCCGGATGAACTGCAGAAAATTGAAACGCTGGTAAAAAGCGCTGTCGGTTTTAACCCGGCACGCGGAGACCAGTTGAGTGTGCAAAATATCCCGTTCCAGGAGACGGGAGAGTCAGGAACGATTGAGGCTGACAAATGGTGGACAAATCCAAATCCGTTCTATTTATCTCTTGCAAAAAACCTGTTGATTGGGATCAGCTTTCTGCTGTTGATCCTGTTTGTAATCCGCCCGCTTCTTACCTCACTTCGTATCGGAAAACCCCCGTTAGCTGAAAACCTTGAAGGCATCGGCCCCGGAGGCAAGCAGTTGGCAGGAGCCGATCAAGCAGCTCTTTCTTCGTATTCTATGACGCAAAATGATTTGCTTGAAAAAGTGAAAAAAGATCCCTACCAGGTTGCACAGATTCTCCAGAATTGGGTTGCCGAGGACAAGTAAATTTTATATATCGTTCTTAAAGCAGGAAAAGGGATCTCATGACAGGTTCAGAAAAAGCCGCCATACTGTTGCTCTACCTCGGAAACGAAGCGACCGCGATGGTTTTTGAGCATTTTGATGATATTCAAATAAAAGAAATAAGTAGAACCATGGCAGCTCTTGGTCATGTTTCACAGGAAACGATCACGAGCGTTGTCAATGAGTTTTCGTCAAAGATCGGTCCTGGAGCAGGCCTGTTCGCTCACGGCGATGATTTCGTTCTAAAGCTTCTTGAAAGTACGATAGGACCTGAAAAAGCCCAAACACTGATGAGTGAGCTGCAAGCCTCCGGTGGCTCAAATATGGTTGATGTCATAGCAAACGCCGACGCTAGAACTCTTGCCAACTTTCTTTCACATGAACACCCTCAGACGATTGCAGTCATCCTTGCCAAACTTAAAACAAGGCAGACATCTGAAGTTATAGGTCTACTGCCGATGGAGCTTCAGGCGGAAGTGGTGCTACGGATCGCAGATGTAGATCAGGTTTCACCAGAAGTTCTTAAAGAGCTCGACGAGGCCATGAAGTGCGAACTTAGATCTATGGGCGGGACGCAACGGTTTAAAATCGGCGGCATTGATAAAGTTGTTGATATGTTCAACTTCTTTGACCGCACCAGGGAAAAACAGATTCTCGACAAACTTGATGTGATGAGTCCGCCGCTATCTGAAGTAATTCGTAAACACCTCTTTACCTTTGATGATGTATTTGCTCTCGATGATCGTAGTATTCAGTCGGTAATGCGTGAAGTTTCCAATGACACCTTGACTCTGGCCATGAAAACGTCATCGGACGAGATCAAAGAAAAGATTTTCAGAAATATCTCCAGCCGTGCGGCAGATATGATCAAAGAAGACCTGGAGGTTATGGGTCCGGTACGGCTTTCAGATGTCGAAAAAGCGCAGGCCGAAATCATCAAAATTGTCCGTAAAATGGAAGAAGAGGGGAAAGTGGTACTTTCCGGTAGTAAGGGGAGTGACGATGTCCTCGTCTAAAGTCATAAAATCCGGCGACAACAAAATTTCAGGGTTTTCACAATATAACTTTAGAAATATGAAAGAGAGCGGCGGAGTAGCTCCTGTAGTTCAGCCGGTCGGGAATTTTGTTCCACTTGACTTAATTGGTTCAAATCAAGTTGTCGCGGTTGATGAAGGCCCCCCTCTTGCTAATATTACTGAAGCAGAGCTTGACCAGCGAATCAGCGATGCATTTAATGACGGCCTGAAAGAGGGGAAGGAACTAGCTGAGAAGGGACTGACAGAAGTTTTACGGGCGTTACGCGACTCAAGTAAAACCATAACCAGTTTGCGGGAAAAAACACTTCGCGAGTCTGAAGACGAAATAATCAACCTGATTATGCTTGTGGCGCGCAAGGTGATCATCCATGAAGTAACCCAGAATCGTTCAATTCTGACTGGGGTAGTACATAATGCAATCGCCGAACTGTCTGATCGTCAGGAAATTACCGTGCATATAAATCCCGACGATTATCTGCTGGTCACCTCGGGGCGTGACGACTCGCTACTAAAGGATCTGCGTAGTGAGCACCTGTCGATCAAGCCGGATCATTCAGTTGAATCCGGCTTCTGCCTTGTAGATACCGAGATCGGAACTATAGACGCTTCTCTGGACGGCCAGTTGGATCAGATATACCGAAGCCTCATCGAACAGAGAGCCACTGTTGTTGGGGAGCAGTAATCTGCTATGCCCGGTAAATCAATCAATCTCGAAAAATATCGCCCGATGGTTGCGTCAACAAAATCGATCAGGCTGCATGGCAAAGTTACTCAGGTTGTCGGCCTGGTTATTGAGGGGTTCTGCCCCGACACGTCCGTCGGTGCAATTTGCGAGATTAAGCCGTTGGATGGAGTTCCGATTCCGGCCGAAGTAGTCGGCTTTCGCAATAACAAGACACTGCTTATGCCGCTTGGCGAATTACGTGGAGTCGGGCTTGACAGCCGGATCTCGGTTCGCCGGGAGAAAGCTACACTTGGCGTCGGACCACTCATGTTGGGTCGCGTTATCGATGGGCTTGGCAAGCCGATTGACGATAAAGGGCCGATTCATGTGGAGGAAGAATATCCGATCTATGCCCTGCCGGTAAACCCGATGTTGCGTCTGCCGATCCGGAAACCGCTTGACCTCGGTATTCGTAGTATCAATGGCTTGCTGACCTGTGGTCAGGGGCAGCGGGTCGGTATAATGGCCGGATCAGGCGTGGGGAAGTCAACCTTACTGGGGATGATAGCGCGCTATACTGAGGCGGATGTTAATGTTATTGCACTTATTGGTGAGCGCGGACGCGAACTTCTTGAATTTATTCAAAAGGATCTGCAGGAGCAGGGGCTGAAGAAATCCGTTGTAGTTGTAGCAACGTCCGATCAACCCCCTCTTGTGAGGATGCGCGGCGCTTACATAGCGACGACAATAGCGGAATATTTTAAAAATCAGGGTAAGAAAGTTCTGCTGATGATGGATTCTGCAACCCGTTTTGCCATGGCGATGCGCGAGGTTGGACTTGCCATAGGTGAGCCTCCCACAACCAAGGGGTATACACCTTCCGTCTTTGCAGCGCTCCCGAAATTACTCGAACGTACCGGCAATTTTCCCGAAGGGAGTATCACCTCGCTCTACACGGTTCTCGTGGAAGGGGACGATTTTAATGAGCCCATTTCTGATGCCATGCGCAGTATTCTGGATGGGCACATAGTTTTATCGCGTGAAATGGCGGATCGGGCAATATATCCGCCAGTTGATGTCCTGGCGAGCACCAGTCGTGTCATGACGGATGTGGCTTCGGAGGAACATCTGAAAGTAGCGTCCCGGTTTAAGGAAGTGCTTGCGACGTACCGTCAGTCAGAGGATCTGATAAATATCGGTGCCTATAAAAAAGGGAGCAATTCCGGTATAGATTATGCTGTAGATCATATCGATCAGATGCAGCAATTTATCAAGCAGGCGGTTCATAATCCGGTATTGCTGGAAGAGGCTGTGCGGGATTTAAAGGTTATGTTTGAATCCTGATTCTGGCAATTATCGGGGAGTCATGAGAGATGGCTGGAAATGTATTTGAACTGGAACAGGTACTCCTCTATCGCCGCGAGATGGAAAAGCTGCGAAAGCAGGAATTTGCGGTTGCAAAACATCAGCTTGAGATGGCCAATGAGGAATTGCAACGGGAAGAGGCGTTGGTTGTACTTTTGTCGCGGGAATACCAGAAGTGTCAACAAGATATGGGTTGCATTGATGACATGAAGCTCTATCTGGACTTTTTTACCCGTAAACGAGTAGAAATACAACAGTATGGCGAACAGATAGAACAGCTTGATCAGATTATGGATGAAAAAAGAACCGACTTGATGGAAGCAAGCAAGGAAAAGAAAGTGCTTGAGTCTCTGAAAAAGAAGCAAGCTGTTGAATTCAGGCAGTTGGTTGCAGTCAGGGAGCGGAATTTTCTCGACGAAATATCCATCCAAAAGAAGGGTAAAACTGCGTGACTCAGAAAAGTAAACTGTTAACAGTCCTCTTATTGACGGGGGCGCTGCTTTTGGCACAGTATTCGTTGCCTGCTGTTTTCGCCACTGCTGCCGTTCAGAATGAGACGGCGGCTAAAGCTCCTGCAGTTGCGGAAAGAGAACACGCAACGATCGGCCAGCAACCGATCAACGCCACGCGAGCCGCTCGCGAAGAAAAAGCCCTCCAGGATGCGCGGCGTCAGCAGTTGGCTGAGAAAGAGGCTGCCCTTGCCGCTAAAGAGCAGGAACTGAAAAAATTGAGCGATAAGCTGGAAGCTCAGGTAAAAGCTCTTGAAGATGGCAAAAAGAAGCTCGATGATACATTGAAAGCAGAGTCTGAAGCACAAAAGAAAATGCGGGATGAAAAAATAACTAAAATGGTTAAGCTGTTTAAAACCATTAAGAGTGAGCAGGCTGGCAAGATGATCGATTCACTGAAAGAAGATGTGGCTCTTACACTCCTCGGCAGGATGGACACCAAGAGCGTCGCGAAACTGGCACCATTTATCAGTCAACCGCGACTGTTAAAGTGGGTAAACGACAATATGCTGGGGAGATAAACTTGATTTTATGGACTAGTAAAAGTCCACTCCATAAAAAATCTATAGAGAAAGGAGGTGAAAACTAATGAATAATGGACAGATGAACGTAGCTTCAATGCTTACGGCGATGCCGTTTATAGCTTCTGAAGCGTCGGCGGTAGCCGCTGTGACAATGAGTGGTACGCCACAAAACGGCAGTCTTTTTGCCAAGTTGTTGGATGTGCAGCAAACGGTAGCAAAAAATGAAACTGCAATTGAACCGGAAAAAACAGAACAGCCGCAGACCGGGGTTGGTAACAATGCAGATTTTATTAATGTTGCATTACAGATGGCTCTGGCCGGGTACTTACAGTCCGGTATGCCTGAAGGTGATAACAAGCAGGTACAGCTTCCAGTTGACGTGGTGCAGAACGCAACCTCGGCAATAGAACAGCCTGCGGTCACTACTGACACAGCAGCAGCAGCAACCACCATAACTGACCTGCAGCAGCAAGCTGACATGGCAGTAAAGATGGTTATTGCACAGCAGCAGAACGTAACAAAGGCAATTGAACAGCCGGTGATCATGATTGATCAGGCAGCAGCAACCGCAACTGATATTGAGCAGAATGCAACCAATACAGCAAAACCGGTTAATGGGCTGAAACAGCAGCAAGTTGAAGTAACTCAGACTGCGACCGATGTCGTATTGTCGGCCAAAACTGAATCAGCAACAGATGCTCCGGTAACTGTAATATCAGAACCACGTCCTGTTGGAAAGTTACAGAATGTAGCGATAGCAACGGAAGCAGTTATTGAGCAGAAGCAGCAGCCTGAAGTTACTAAAACCGCAGTTGGTGTTGTATCACCAGCCAAAACAGAATCAGTTACTTCTGCACAGACAACTGTCGTTGCAGTAGAGCTTCCTGTTGACGGGTTACAGAGCGCAGCCTTGGCTACAGAACAGGTTAATGGCCAGAAGCAGCAACCTGAAGTTAGTCTGAACACATTCGGTGTTGTATCGCCGGACAAAACAGAATCTGTAAAAGAAACACCTAAAGCTGTCGT
>CAYQMO010000026.1:16504-16635 GCA_964418315.1 uncultured Geobacter sp.
GTGTTGTATCGCCGGACAAAACAGAATCTGTAAAAGAAACACCTAAAGCTGTCGTGTCAGAAGTACAGAAAAACTTCGTGTCAGAAACACCAAAATTGGTAGCATCAGAAACACCGAAAACTGTAGCTCCG
>CAYQMO010000026.1:16735-23490 GCA_964418315.1 uncultured Geobacter sp.
GAAACACTGAAAACTGTAGCTCCGGAAACACTGAAAACTGTAGCTCCGGAAACACTGAAAACTGTAGCTCCGGAAACACCGAAAACTGTAGCTCCAGAAACAATGAAAACTGTAGCATTAGAACCGACTCCTGCGGCCCGATTACAGAATGTAGCTATGGCAACAGAATCGGCAACTGAGCAGAAGCAGCAGCCTGAAGTTGCTCGAACTGCAGTTGACATCGTAATGCCGACCAAAACAGAATCAGTAAGGCCAGTCGCGACAAATTCAGCATCAGCGGCACTTGCTGCTGACAGGTTCCGTAATATGACAATGGCAGAGTCGTTTGTCGCTTCTCCAACTCTATCTGCAAAGCCGGAGTCAGTTATGCAACAGGCTGAGCCACACCAGATTACTGCTGGTGTCGCAGTTGCACCTGTTTCTACGGACAAAATCCTCAACGAGACACTAACGCTGGGGCAGCGTCTTGCTGCGAATCCAATAGCGGAGAAGGTCGTTGACTTGAGTAATGTCAAAGAGAGTAATTCAACACAAAAGATGGGCACCTTCGGGGGAGCGCCAGTACTGAATTTGGAAAGTTTAAGCAGCAACAGTCAAGGAGATTTGGGTACTACCTCTGACAATTCGGATACGTCACAGAATATGCCGGGACAACCGTTAGTGGAACAGCAAAAAATGTCGTCGGTGACGACCAGACTAGCAGTGACGGAACCGCTCACCCAGGAGATCCCGGAACAGGTTATGCCGCAGATCAAAGAGCGATTGGAGCTGCACGAATTAAAACAGGGGAAACAGCAGATATCGCTGACTCTTTCGCCCGAAAGTCTAGGCGAACTGAAAATGAACCTTAATCTCCAGGGGGGAAAGCTTACGGTAGAAATTGTCACCGAGAACCGGTCAGTTCGTGATGCTATCATGCAGAATGCCGATACGCTCAAGGAATCACTGGCGCGGCAAAACATCACGATGGAATCTTTTGACATTACTACCGGAGGAAAAGGATCCGCAAACCAGGGGCAGAATCAGAATGCCTGGCGTGAACTGATGCAACAGCAGCAGCAACAGCAACAACAACAGCAGTTTTTGGCATCATCGCGTGGCTATGCCGTCGCGCAGTCGAATTCTCCGTCCGAGTCGGTAATGCAACAGACACGTCAAGGGGAGTCGATGCTCGATATTCACTATTAAAAGAGTGAGGTGAAAAATATGGTAGGTACAGTAACAGCCACAACGGATAATTCTTCAACTCAAGCAGCCATGAAAAAGTCGATGGGAATGAACAAGGACGATTTCATGAAACTGTTTATTGCCCAATTGAAGTATCAGGACCCTATGAAACCGCAGGATCCCAGCGAAATGCTGGATCAACTCTCGCAGTTGTCGCTGGTTGAACAATCATACAATAGCAACACCGCATTAAATAATTTGCTTAAGGCACAGAATAACTCCATCTCCCTGACAGCGGTTTCATTTATAGGCAAAAATGTCAAAGCAAATGGTAATACCGCATCGTTTGACGGCACTAAACCCTCGCCAATCGAGTTTACTCTATCACTGCCGACAGCAGCTACAGAGCTGACAATCTCGGATGCATCGGGTAAAGTTGTACGAAGTGACTCACTCGGTGCAAGCAAAGCGGGTGACAAGCTGTATTACTGGGATGGCAAAGACAGTAATGGCGCACTCCTTCCACCCGGGGCGTACAGCTATGCAATTCGCGCCATTGATGCAAGTGGCAAAGTTCTGCCGGTAACTACATTCACCGCAGGAAAAGTTGATGGCGTCGATCTTTCCGGAAGCTCGCCGCTGCTCTCTATCGGCGCGACTACAGTGCAGTTAAGTGACGTTAAGAGCATTGAGACGGGGGGGTAACAGATTATGGTAGATCAGATTTTTATTCCAAATCCGCTTCAACCTGGGAGACTCGACCGGCTGCAGCAATCGAAACCGGCATCAGGTCAGACGGTTAATTCGCCGTTTGCTCAGATTCTGGATCAAAAACTTCCTGCAGAGGGGCTCAAGTTTTCTCAGCATGCCCAGGATCGACTTAGGGCACGTAACATAACTTTTTCAGCAGCAGAGCTTGCAAATCTTGAGGGTGCGGTAACCAGCGTGGCTCAAAAAGGTGGCAAGGAATCTCTGGTCATGATGGGCGATTCGGCATTGGTTGTCAGTGTTAAAAACCGCACGGTAGTGACCGCTCTCGATAGAGCGCAGATGCGTGGCAACGTATTTACAAACATTGATTCAGCAGTAATTATTTAGCCAAAGTTTTACCGGGCCGGCCCTCCTTGAGGAAGCCCTGAAGCGATGTCCGATTGACAAGCTTCAACGCAGCTCAAAAATAATGAACAGGAGGCAATACAATGAGTCTTACTTCAACAATGTTTACGGGAGCCAGTGGCTTACTTAACAATGCAGAAGCGATGAGCGTAATCGGCAACAATATCTCCAATGTCAATACCATCGGTTTTAAAGGATCCCGGATGATTTTTTCGGATGTCCTTTCAACTATTATCGGCAACAATTCCGTCGGTCAGATAGGTCATGGTGTCAAGATCTCGAAAGTGGATACCATGTTTTCTCAAAGTTCAAATGAAACAACAACTTCGCCAACCGACCTCTTCATCCAGGGTAAGAATTTCTTTGCCGTAGCGGCACCTGGAACGGTTAAAGGTCCTATCCCTGCTACCGGCTCCATGTATACCCGTGCCGGCTCTTTCCGTCTGGACACTACCGGTTTGAATCTCATCAATCCTGACAATTATGCTGTACTTGATTCTGACAGCATGCCGATTAGATTCAAAAAAGATAGTACTTCAATTACAACACCGGGAACTGCTGCTTTCCCTAATCCCCCGGTAACAGCATCTGCATGGACAAATACAGGTTTAAATCCTGCGACTGGTGCTATTTATGCCCCCGGAGAACTTACAAGCATAAATGGTGTAAATTATATTTGTGTAGCCGCTCCTCAACCGACTGTTGTGGGTGGGGCAACGTACGATAGTCCGGCGGTAGCAACATCCTACTGGACAAGAGGCACTTTTGATGCGACGACACCAGGTACTTACGCAATAGGTGATGTAGTTACGGGTTCTAACGGTGCTAATTACGTCAATACTACCGGGGCGATTAGTGCTCTCGTTCCTCCGACAAATCCGGTATCCGATTCGACCAACTGGGATTTGATTCTTGATTTTCAGAAAGTATTAAGTGTCAGCATCAAGGGTGAGATAAGCCTGCTCTATGCAGACTCGCTCGGCAACAGTGCAACCTTGTTCTATAATGGTAGCGATAAAACAACTAACACCCAGAAGCAACCAGTTTCTGTGTCTCCGGGAGCCTGGGTGGGACTTGCCAAAATACCTAATCCAGCCGGTCTGATAAAAGAAGGTTCATCGCTCTACCGTGAATCAGGCGTTATTATCGGCGGTTCCGGAACACCGGTAATTGGCGCCCCGAATGGAACGACTGAATCAATTATCTCCAGCAACCTTGAATTGAGCAGCGTCGATCTTGCCCTTGAATTTGTCAAGATGATCCAGACGCAGCGGGCATATTCAGCCAATTCAAAAACGATCACTACTGCGGACGATATGATGCAGGAAATACTAAACCTCAAACGGTAGGATAGCTTAATCAGGACGGCAGGCTGAGCGGTTATCGTTCAGTTTGCCGACCCTGTTTGGAAATTGACGTAATATAAAAGGAGAGTGAATAATGCTGGCACGTTCATTTCTCGCATTACTGTTTGCCTGTCTGGCTGTACTGCTTGTAATGCCCGGGGTAACTTTTGCAGCTAACCTGCCGGACTCAGTTTCTCCGATGACAGGCCTTGCATTGGGGGGAACCGCCGGGGTTGCAAGCGATACTTCAGGTAACCTGTATATTGCAGATACAGCTAACAATCAGATCATTATGGTAGATACTTCTGTACCGCCTAATATCACACGGTTTGGAAGTGGAGTTGCGGGATTTGCACCCTTTACCGCTACAACGACAATAGGTGACCCGGCAGTACAGTTTAATGCCCCAGTCGGCATAGCAACCGATTCGAGTGGTAACGTATACGTGGTAGATACTGGAAACAACCGTATTCATTTGATTGTCGCCGACACAACCACAAAGCTTATCAGCGCTGCAAGCCGGATTGTAACTATAGCTGGCAACGGTAGCGGGGGTTTCTCAGGTGATGGCTCCTCCGCAGTAAGTGCCAGACTGAATGGTCCAACAGGTGTCGCCATTGATGCCTCAGGAAATATATACATAGCTGACAACGGCAATTATCGAATCAGACAAGTGCTTCCAGTAGCAGTTGCTACTGATGCAACTACAGGACTAACGACCTATACCCCAGGTGCAATCAGTACTATCGCCGGCGACGGCACGGCAACAAAATTGACCGCATACGGGATAGCGCTTTCACCTCTGCCGTTGGTTGATCTCTATATAGCTGACGCAGGAAATAACCGGATACTGAAGATGACTGGAGCGCAAGGAGCACCGCTTGTATTTGCCGGTAACGGTACAGCGGGATTCTCCGGTGATGGTGGTTTGGCAACTTTTGCACAGCTTAATCAGCCGAGTGGTGTTGTCACTAACGGTGAATATCTCTACATCGCCGACACATTCAACAGTTGCGTCAGGAGAGTTTCACTCACTACCAAAGTTATTTCAACCAGGCTCGGAGCAGCCGACAAGTTTGCTGCTATTACCGCCCCGGTTGGTTTTACCAATCCTGTCAGTGTTGCCGTTGATACGGCAGGAACGCTGTACGTTGAAGATACCGGCAATAAAGAAATCCAACAGGTTTTCCCCAGCATTTCCGCCATAACTACAGCGACTCCACCAGGTGGCTCATATTCAACGGCTCAAAGCGTGGTGCTGACGACCCAAAAGGCTGCGACAATATACTATACACTTGACGGCACTGCCCCGTCAGGGTCTTCTACACCCTATACAGCACCAATAGCAATTTCCGCGACGACAACACTCAGGTTTACTTCCATCGATTTTTCCGGTAACCAGGAAGTAAACAATATTGCCACCTACATCATCGATACAGTAGCGCCACTGACCGACATAACCATAAATGCCACTCCGGTGAATGGGGTGTATTACACAGCCCTGTCAACACTGTCCGTCAGCTTGACAGCCAATGAACCAAACAGTAACATTTACTACACAACCAACGGAACTGTACCGACAACAGCTTCCACAAAATATACGGCACCCTTCTCAATCCCTGTTACCGCGACGTTGGCGACCACCAATGTCCAGTTTTTTGCTGTAGATGCCGCTGGTTTAAAGGGTGTTCCCCTGTCAAAAAACTTTTCGGTAATTGCTCTTGCCACGACAGCATCACCGTCTGGAGCGGTATATCCCTCCGGAACAAACGTAACACTTACCTCTAATAATCCATCGGCAACGATTTACTATACGCTGGACGGCTCAGACCCAACCACGACTTCAGCGGTTTATGCAGGATCTGTTGCAATTGCTGCAAGTGCGACGGTTAAATACCGCGCGATAGATGCAAATGGCAACCTGGAACTGACCAAAAGCCAAGTCTATACTATTGACTCCACCCCCCCCACTCTGGCTGTTTTACCAGTCGGCGGAACCTTCGCGATACCACAAACGGTAACGCTCACTTCAGACAAGCAGAACGTAACCATTTACTACACAACTACCGGGATATCTCCGACAACATCTTCAACAAAATACAGCACGCCACTGGCAATAACCAAGACTACTACTTTAATGTTTTTTGGCGTCGATGCAGCCGGCAATAGAAGCGCAGTCGGTGCCTACACATATATCATCGATTCTGTGGCGCCAACTACAACTGCATCCGTTCCCTCTGGCATTTATTCATCACCCCAATCAGTGAGTCTTACGACTGATGACCCAAAAGCAACTACGTACTACACGACTGATGGTACCACCCCAACTTCGTTATCTACAACATACACAGTACCTATCCCTATCAATGCGACAACGACAATAAAGTACTTTTCAACTGACATAATTGGCAATCCGGAACAGATTAAAACTCAGATCTATACTATTGACATTGTAATCCCGAATCTCTCCGTATCACCGTTCGGCGGCACCTTTAAAGAAAAACAAATTGTAACGCTTAAATCAGACAAAGCGAACGTAACAATTTACTACACGGCAGATGGGAAGTCTCCGACAACCACTTCAACAAAATACAGCACGCCACTAACAATAACCAAGACTACCACGTTAATGTATTTTTGTGTTGATGCTGCCGGCAATAAAAGCACCGTCGGTGCTCAGACTTATATTATTGATACAGTGACCCCCACTACGACAGCATCGCTTTCGGCAGGCTCATATTCATCGGAACAATTAGTGGTTCTCACAACGGATGATGCAACGGCAACGACCTACTACACGACTGACGCTTCTACCCCTACTCTGTCATCAACAAAGTATACTGCCCCAATCTCCATTACTGCCACCACCACGCTGAAGTTCTTTTCAGCAGACCCGATCGGTAATCAGGAGCCGTTTCAGTCCCGGACATATACTATCGACGCTATTACCCCTAATGTATATGTTTCACTCGTCAGCGGCACCTTTGCGATATCAAAAACGGTCACCCTTGTGTCAGATGAGCCGAATACAATCATTTACTACACACTAGATGGAAAGTTTCCGACCACATCTTCAACAAAATACAGCACGCCACTAACAATAACCAAGACTACCACGTTAATGTA
>CAYQMO010000026.1:23590-25282 GCA_964418315.1 uncultured Geobacter sp.
TCATCAACAAAGTATACTGCCCCAATCTCCATTACTGCCACCACCACGCTGAAGTACTTTTCAGCAGACCAGATCGGTAATCAGGAGCCGTTTCAGTCCCGGACATATACTATCGACGCTATACTCCCAAATATATATGTATCACCAGTCAGCGGTACATTTTCGATACGACAAAAAGTAAACTTGGCTGCAGACAAAGCGAACGTAACCATTTACTATACAACTACCGGGATATCTCCGAACAGCTCCTCGTCAAAATACAGTCAGCCACTGGAAATAACCAAGAATACAACGTTAATGTATTTTGGCGTCGATCTTGCGGGCAATAAAAGTGCCGTCGGAGTTCAGACATATATCATAGATGAAGTGGCTCCCATTACGACAGCATCACCTTCCGCAGGCTCATATTCCTCGACACAACTAGTGACACTCACGACTGATGACACAACGGCAACGACGTACTACACGACCGATGGCTCGACTCCTACATTGTCATCAACAAATTATACAGCCACTATTCCTATTAGCTCCACCACTACGCTGAAGTATTTTTCAATAGACCCGCTTGGCAATCCGGAAGAGATCAAAACCCAGACATATACTATCGACGCAGTAATCCCGAATCTATCGGCATCACCGGTCGGCGGCAATTTTTCGATAACAAAAACGGTGACACTTGTGTCGGATAAGCCGAACACGATCATTTACTACACAACAGATGAAAAGTCTCCGACAACTTCCTCCGCAAAATATAGCGTACCACTGGCAATAACCAAGACTACTACGCTGATGTATTTTGGCGTTGATGTTGCTGGCAATAAAAGCACCGTAGGAGCTCAAACATATATCATTGATACGGTGGCACCCACTACGACAGCATCGCTTTCGGCAGGTTCCTATTCATCGGCACAATCAGTGACCCTCACGACTGATGACGCAACGGCAACGACGTACTTCACGACCGACGGTACTACTCCGACAGTATCTCCATCATTAAAATATACTGGCACTATTCCCATTAAAGCTTCATCAACTCCTGCCACCACGCCTGCCACTACGACGCTGAAATACTTTTCTATAGATCCGATTGGCAACCTGGAACAGATCAAAACCCATGTTTACATTATTGACGAGGTAACCCCGAATCTATCAGTATCACCGGTCGGCGGCACCTTTACGCAAAAACAAACGGTAACGCTCACTTCAGACAAAGCGAACGTAACCATTTACTATACACTGGATGGAAAGTCTCCGACCACATCTTCAACAAAATACAGCAAGCAACTGGAAATAATAACTACCACAACTCTAATGTATTTTGGCGTTGATGCTGCCGGCAATAAAAGCACCGTAGGTTCTCAGACTTATATCATTGATACAGTGACCCCTACTACGACAGCGTCGCTTTCGGCAGGCTCATATTCATCGGCACAACTAGTGGTTCTCACAACGGATGATGCAACGGCAACGACCTACTATACGACTGATGCTTCAACCCCGACACTGTTATCAACAAAGTATACAGCCCCAATCTCCATTACTGCCACCACCACGCTGAAGTACTTTTCAGCAGACCCGATTGGCAACCTGGAGCAGATCAAAACCCATGTTTATATTATCGACGCAGTAACCCCGAATCTATCTGTATCACCGTTCGGCGGCACTTTTAAGGAAAAACAAACGGTAACGCTC
>CAYQMO010000027.1:0-2739 GCA_964418315.1 uncultured Geobacter sp.
GTTCCAGGGAAAGTTGAAGCTCGCTGCCGCTGGTGATGTCCCAGCGGCGCAATATGAGAACTCCGTAGCTGGCGGCGTAGATTGTCATCAGGCTGATAAGAATGGATGAGACAAACAGCGCCAGGATGCTCGGATTGAGAATCATGGACTGTTTACTTCGCAGACTATTTGACCGTCGCGCATCTCCACTACCCGATCCGCCAGGTTGGAGTCGTAGACAATCGGATCATGACTAGCCATAATAATGGACGCACCTCCAGCTTTCAAACCCTTCATAATTCTGATAAATTCGTGAGAAAGTTTGCTATCCAGGTGGGCGGTAGGCTCATCGGCGATAATGATAGCGGGATTGTTGATCAACGCTCGGGCAATAGCCACCCGCTGAGCCTCACCGCCGGACAGACACTCTATCTTTGCATCGACACGCTTGCCGAGATCGAGCATCTCCAGTTTCTCAAACGCTCTCCGGCGCAGCAGTGAAAACTTCTCCCCGGTGGAATATGCCGGAATCATGACATTCTCCAGAGCCGAAATACCTTTGATCAGATTGAACTGCTGAAAGATGAAGCCAAATGTGGATCGGCGTATTTCGGTCAGAAAACGCTCAGGCAGACTGGTGATTTCACGGTCATTGAGCAAAATACGGCCGGTTGTAGGCCTGGCCATGCATCCCACCAGACCTAGCAAGGTCGTTTTGCCGGATCCGCTTGGCCCCTTGAGAACAGTGGTTTCAAGCATTTGCAGATTCAGGGTAATCCTCTGGAGAGCGGTGAATTCGCCCGGTTGCCCTGCATTGAATATCTTGCTGATGTTGCGTACTGATATCACTTGGCCTCCTCAGCGCATGACCGCATCGGGGTCGATAGTTGCTGCTCGCCATGACGGGATGATGGTAGTGACAGTGTAGGGAACGACTATCAGGAAGAAGAGTGTCGCCACTTGGGTGAAGTCGATAAATGGGGTCAGGCGAAATGCCGGATAGAGGGTCGACCAACCTATGAGTACCGGTGCGAACAGCGCCGACGAGGTGAAAAAGACATGGATATACGCCAAAATAGTTCCCACCAGAAAAGCGGTCAGCGAGATAACTGTTCCCTCCCAGAATTTCATCAGCAGGATATCGGAGGTTTCCCAGCCGACAGCCTTGAGGATCCCTATTTCCCTCCGTTCTTCGGCAGAGAGTCCGGTAGCCTTATCCCAGGCAAAGATGGCAAAAGCCAGGGCTGCGGCGCTGAAAATGACTATAACCAACCCTGAACGCCAGCCAAAAACTGCGTCATAGGTACGTTGTATCTCGGTACGCAAAATAGGGCGGGCTTCGGGGTACATTTTGATGATCTTCTCGGCAATGGTAGTGTACTCTCTGGGGTTGCGTACCCGCAAGGTCAAGTCGGTGGCCTGGTCTGTCGGAATGCCGGAGAAGTCGCGGTAGGCATCTTCAGAGAGCAGAATCAGGTCGCTGGTCAGCAGTTCCGATTCGTGGTCAAGGATGTTTCTGATGGTAAAGATGCGCGAAAGACCATCGTGCCCGACAAAAGCAATATCGTCACCTGGAAAGGCGGATCGCATCCTGGAAATGCCACTGCCGATGTCTATACTGCCCGATTCGGGCGGATTATCAGCCGGAACCATCAGGGTAAAATTGGCTCCAAAAACAGTGTCATACAGGTAGCCCCACAAGCGTGGGCGTACCGAAATGACCCCGTTTATTTTGCGAATTCTCTCGCCCCAGGCAATTGGAATGGTTTGGTAGCGACCGGTAAGAGTGCGCTGTACGATGATCTCCGGGGCATTCTTTAGTACCAGGGATGCCTCTCGCTTGAGTGCATTGGTGAAAAAGATAACTGAGCCCAGGATAAAGACGATCAATGTATAGACCAAAAGCAGTGCGCCATTTTTCCCCTTGCGCCGCAGGAGCGACGAGAGGGTGAAATCCAGGATATGTCGGTGGTGTTCAATCACTTTGACCATGCTTCCTCACCAGATGGGGTGGTGGTCCGACAAGAGCGCCGGTTGGGAAATGCTCAAGCGAC
Source organism: uncultured Geobacter sp. (assembly GCA_964418315.1). Classification (GTDB taxonomy): domain Bacteria; phylum Desulfobacterota; class Desulfuromonadia; order Geobacterales; family Pseudopelobacteraceae; genus JACRCG01. Next base: position 2,034 of record CAYQMO010000027.1, read on the forward strand.
ATTGGCGCGTCCTGAAATGGCGTGGAGAGATCGGTCATACTTAAATGTCTGGTATAGCTGGCTTCGGTGAAGAGGCAGAGGTCGGTAAGTTCCAGTTGTTGCACCAACGCAGTTTTGTTCGCGAAGAGTGACCCGGATGCGCCGACTTCTCTTGAGGCATGCAGGAATAACCCGCCAAGAATCGATACAAGCACAGCCGTTATCCCCAGAAAGATTGTCGAGCGGCGTAGTGACATTAGTCAAGCGGCTTTAGGACTGTCGCAGTTACATCGCGAAAGCGGATAGTAGATTTCCCCTTGTGATCTTTCATGAAGTCACGCGCTTCCGATTCTCTGGCAAAGGGGATCAACTCTCGCCCCATCGGACCGTAGACATCGCTCCCCACGACGTAGTACGCAAGCAATCCGTCTACCATGGTCAGGTCGTAGTAGTTGGTGACAAATACGGCGGTGATGTCACCTTGCTTTTTACCGGGGGCGTAGCGGGACAGGTGCAGATAATATTTGAACATATCCTTGGCACCATCAAAATGGAATGTTGAACCGTCACGAAACTGGATTTGGGCAGCAAAGTCAGGATACTTGGCCACAAACATACCGCATACCGGGCATTTGTCCCTGGAGCCGACCTTTTGTGGCTTCATGTCGTCAGCAAAAGCAACCGCTGCCACTACCATTACGGCTCCAATAAAAATGGCCATAATATT
>CAYQMO010000027.1:2839-14020 GCA_964418315.1 uncultured Geobacter sp.
CAAAAGCAACCGCTGCCACTACCATTACGGCTCCAATAAAAATGGCCATAATATTGAGTGGTTTAGTATTCATTTCGATTCCATCTTCTGTTGGAGTGATCTCTTCAATTTGCGGCGCTCCCGAATCTGTTTAGTGTCCTTGTACATGTCTTCGTACGCGGCCTTAATTGCATCATCAAATACTGCTAGCACTCCGCCGTTTTCATTGATGAACTTATCAGCGGCGTGTTTATGTTCAAAGGCCCATTTGGCGTTCGTTGTCATGACTCCTGGTTTCTTGCCGCCTATTACCCAAAATGCTCTTTCTGCATCGATCAGATTTTTACTGTTGTAGTCGCCAACACCAATACTCTTCGGAGACTTGTCTATATTGTTGGCAAGATCTACTGCTGCACAGCGAAGACTGCAAGCGCCAAAAGATGTACCATCATCATATTCAATAAGAACCCTGCTGTGAGCATATTTTGCTCTGTCCATACCGCAATACGTACATGTCGCATGTTTGACAATGTCGGGACCTGCGGCAAAACAGATGTTTACAAGTGCAAGTACGAAGATACTAACTAGAATGAATTTTTTCATAATTAACCTCGATTTCCTTTGTATTTTGAACTGTTTTTCGATGAAGCTCTGCAGCTTTTCGATTGGATTATTACTATCTTTGCCTTGAGTTTACTCAGGCTGATATTATGTCCGAATTGGGCATCATCACTCAACATTTTTCTTGATCAGATAAAACAGCAGAGCCGCCATTAGTGCCCAGCCAATCGCAATCGCTCCGGTCAGAGGTGCCGTACTTCTGCCGCCGGCTCCATTGGCTTTCTCAAGTTCAGCTTGAATATGGTCTGACTCCAGGATAATCAGTTTGATGTCAAGGCTGTGGAACATGGTATGAAAACGGTAGCGCAGCGCAAACAGCCGCTTTTCCTGTTGGTCGGTGTTAATCCCTTGTCCCTTCAGTATTTTTATTTTTTTCTCGATAGCCATCAACATGTTATCACGCTTCAACATGGCGCTGCGTATAAGGCGAGCTTTTTCGAAGGTGTGGCACTGCGAGCAGTTCTTTTTGCTGATGAGATCGAGCGAGGCATTTTTTATATCATGGCTGCCGTGACAGGTGACACAGGTAGGGCCGCCTCTGCCAAGAGCTTGGCCATGTGCACTGTTCAGGTAGTATCCGGTGACGCCAACGTGACAACTGCCGCAGAGTCCAGGAATTGCAGAAGGGGATGGCGCACCACGATACCCCCGCGCCGGGTTCATGGCGTTCACTGAATCCATGGGATCGCCACCATGGCAGGTGTTGCACATGATGCCGTGCTCAGCATGAATACTTGCCTGCCAGAGTTGTACCGGTTGACTGAATTTTACAGGCAAGCGTGCGTGGCATTCTATGCAGACAATTACCGGCTTTGCTGCTGCAGTAGCCTGAAATGTCGGCAGCAGGCAGACACAGACAACTGCCATGATGAATATCCACCATCTCACGCTTAGTAACCCCACTCAGTTACCTATTCATCTTTTTTTCGTGGTGCGGATTGCGAACCCTGGTCAACATCTGTTTTTATTTTGAATGAGCTGCGCATGCCGGTGTTTTTAATGCCTGCCAACAGCGCGATAGCACCACCAAAGATGAGCAGTAGCGGTAGCATGGCGATCAGCACATCAACCATATACCACCAGTATTTCACCATGGCCCAAAACCCGAGGCTCAGTGCGATCAGTCCAAATACGATGCTTAACATGCGGACTCCCTTTATCTATCTATACGATCTGAATGTCAGGCATGTCTCTACAATATGCCCCATGTAACCAACGCCACCCAGGTGAAAAAAATCGTCTGTTGGGCGCGCAGAAGACTCATCTGCTTACTGTAATCGCGGGATATTTTTTTTGAGTATTTCAGTATTCCGACAAGGGTCAGCCAGACGGTTACCAGCAGACTCGCATAGAGGAACAGATTGAGGCCGTCGGTAAAATTTACATTGATGTCCATGAGTACAAAGGCCATGACATTCAGCCACATGTGGATATCAAGATATCTTCTGAAAAAACGGGTAACTTCTCCCGACCATGGGCGAAACTGATTGGCGACCAGTCGCGCCGGATAGTAGGCATTAGCCAGAATAAACAACAGTAATGAGGCCATCCCGGTAAATTTTAAAATCAATTCGTGTTCCATAAAATCAGGCTCCTTGCTAATGGCCAACTACAGCTCAAATACCTTTGTGCTGTCATGCATGAACAGGTCAAACTCTATGAAGGTCTTGAATGGAAGTGCCGCATGCAGAGCAGAGCATAAAGAGTCAAGCTGACTGATATATAGATCCGGATCCGACTCTGCAAACGCGGCATCCATAGCGTTAAACAGCGTATCAAACAGAGCGACCTGCCCAATAAGGTTGTCCTTGATAATCCGTTGCAACTCCGCACGTTGCTGCTGAATGAGCGGAATGGCATGAATGGCAATTTCTTCCACTCGTTGGCGGCGTCTCAGCGCCTGTTTGACATTTGCCGGTTCACCCAGGCTTAACAGGCTGGATTGATACAGAATATTACCGACGAAATAACCGACTATCGAGCCTATCATAGCACCGGCAATCGGTATTGGAATCACGGTCTGCCCCACGGCTCCGTAGTAGAATGATGCCGTTCCGTTAACAGCAGCCTGGTTGATTTCGTCAAGCATCTGTTCGGCGTCTATCCTGTTATCAAGATACGCGAGCAATGATTTGCTGCTCTGCACAATTGCGGCAGCAATGGCCAAATGAGCATTGATCCGGGTAATCCCGCCTAATCCCGCTGCTTCAGCAGCCACTCCAACACCAGTGCCTATACTGCTGGTCACATAGCCGCTGGCCACGCTCTTGGCTGAATCTACAAGAGCTTCTGCGAAGGTTGATCCGTTCTGATCCTCACCTCTGATCATGCGCCACGCTTTTTTTGCTCCGCTTTTACCAAGGGCTTCAAGTGCCTGGAACGTGACACCTTCATAGGTATCCATGTACAAATGTGGTATATCAGCCGCTTTCATAGCGCAATTGCCTGCATGACACGTTCAGATTCTGCAATCATCTGTTCGGATGCTGACGTGATCATGCCGCTCTCATCAAGTATCGATGTCTCCATGACGTTCTTGATTGTCTTTGCCAGCATGGCTGCCATCATCACATTTTTTTTATCCTTGTCGTTATATGAACAGTAATCATTTGAGACGGCAACAAGCCCCTGAACTTCGGCAAGTAATGGGGTGAAGCGTTCATCAAGTCTGCCAAGAACGGAAAGTATGGTATAAACGCGATAAAAGGCGGCTTCAGTTGCAAGCTGCTTGCTCTTCATAAGTTCAATTGCGGCGTTTACCATTTCAGTGTTCGTCGCAGCATCTGCTTCAGCCTTTTTTGCTTTAGATGCCAGTACCATTCCGCCAACGGCCAGAAAAGGACCGGCGATCATCCCGCCGAGAGCAACCATGCCGGCAACAGTGCCACCGGTGACTCCTCCGGTAACCGCACCAACCGTTCCGCCTGCAACTCCCCCTGCAACGCTGCTGACGACACCGCTACTCACGCCACCAGCCGTTCCCCCGGCGCCAGCTAAAGTGCCGGCTCCGCCGCACATTCCCATTCCTCCAGCGGTTCCTGCCATTGCTCCGGCACCACCACCCATACCCATGCCTCCGGCGCCGGCCAATGCGCCGGCACCACCGCCCATCCCCATGCCTCCGGCAGCGCCTGCCATAGCGCCTGCACCGCCACCCATTCCCATTCCTCCGGCCATCCCCCCGGCAACACCTGCCATGCCACCCGCCGCTCCTGCCATGCAACCGGCACCCGCCATCGACCCAGCACCTGCCATCGAGCCAACACCGGCCATCGATCCAGCACCGGCACACGCACCGGCGGCCATTCCTCCTCCACCAATGGAGGCTATTACCGAGTTGGTTGTTGCCGCACCCGCAGCAGAACCGACTGCCGATCCGGCAGCAGCGGTCTCAAGCAAGCCACTCACCCCATAAGCAGCAAGTGCGGTCAAGCCACCCCCTCCCAAGCATCCAACTCCGGTCGTAATGACGTCTTTCATTGTCAAGCTTACATCCAATAGTGCCAGCATATCGGCATGAGTGACGGTGAGAGAGCCCTCTTCAAAAATTCTGCCGTCTTTGAAATCAACATTTTTGATCATTGAAAAAGCTTCCACAAAAGGAATAAGGCTGTTCTTGTAAATCTCAATTTTTTGATTACCGAGTGCCTCAAACGTTATCTGAGCGGTATTCATGGCCTGTTCCAGCTCTTTTGAAGCAGAGTCATAACGTTGCTGCGCCAGCAGGGTTTCCTTTTTTAAACGTTTGAAAATATACTTGGTATCAACACCCTTTTTGACACCAAACCCTCCTGCCAGCGCAGCCGCCCCTAACAGGATAAGTGGTATAGGCATAATTCCTCCACATTTGTGTACACCAGGATATTCAACACTTCACCCAACCATGTGCCCAAGTATGAGCAGCACCAACCACACAAAGAAAACCGTCTGCTGGGTGTGGATCATACGCATCTGTTTCTTGGTGTCGCTTGAGAATTTCTTTGATCGCATCAACATTCCGGCAAACGTCAGCCAGACGGTCACCAGCAAACTCGCATAAAGAAATATATTTCGGTCATTGGTATAGTGAGCATGCACGGTCATCAACACAAAGGCGATGACGTTCATCCACATATGGATATCAAGATATTTCTTGAAAAATATGGCGATATCCCTCGGCCAGGGTCGATACTGATTGGCGATCAATCGGGTCGGATAATAGACATTGGCTACCACAAAAAGCAGCAACGACAGTATTCCGGTGATTTCACCAAGCCATTCGCCATTTCTCATTATTGAGTGATTCCAAGCTGAGTTAGAGTAGTACGTGACATTTAGCCATCAACAGAAAAATGGGGCTTGCAATCAGTGTAAGCTGTTTCATCTGTTATGCCGCACCTATTAACCGATACAGAAAGGCGGTTCTGATCAAGGAACAGAACCGCCGGAAAAGAACTGCTTCGATGGCAGCAACTACATTTATTCAACGGAGTTTGCCGCTAACCGACGTTTGATATACATTTACACCGAACTGGAGCTCTCTTGTGCTTTTGACATTGTATAGACTTTGTAGCCAAGGTAGCCAACTGAAGCAACCAGTGCCAGCGGCAAAAATCCGACGCCCAGGAATGAACCGCAGGCAGCTTTGCATCCGCCGGCAAGTGCATGCATCCCCAAACCGCCACCTGTACCACAGGCGCCATAGCCAGCGGCTCCATAACCACCTCCATAGCCAAGCCCTGCTCCTGCACCACTACCTAATGCGACTGTTTTCACGCCGGCAACCATATTCGGACAATTGTAAATCATGGGTACTCTCCTTTTCTGTATAGTATGTTGTTACCGCTTGAACCGCGTTTTATTCATTTTCATTCAGATACGGGCGTTATCCACCCTAAGAATCTCGTATATTACCTTTTATCAGGTCATTCTTCAGCAGATCCAGCGAGACCCTGGCAATATCCAACCGACTGCTTCTTTCACCAATTACCGACTTCAGCGCCTGCCAGGGGTGGTTGATCATGTTATTAATACCGGCAGGGGCAGTTTCTTGAGACTCCTGGTATTTCTGCAGTATTTTAAATTCCAGCATTGTCAATAGATAGACAATTTCCTTGCTCATTTTCAGGGCACTTCTGAAATCAAGTTCAGCCTTAGCAGTTTTTTTTTTTTTTTTTTTTGAACAGTTATGCCATTCAACAACGCTGTCTGCGGCAGTATGAAATACTTTGTGCCCCTTTTCCAGCAGTCCGATCTCCGGAATTTCCTTGTATGTCTTCAGCCCTTCTCCATAAAGCCAGATACCTAGCTCGCAATTCCGGTAGGATGGGAGTGTGGCAGCAGAGATATTATTATGAATGAGCATCTCAAGCTGAGAGACCCATTCTACATGGGTAATTCTGGCGATTGTTATATCAATCATTTGGAGCTATTCCGTAATTCATCGCATCTCCATAAAGCTGCAAGCTGTATGATTTTCTTAACCAGACAGTGCCTTGGATGTATAAAATATGCAATAGTGATTATATAGTTGATTAATAGTGATGAAATATGGCTATTTAAGCGCGAGGAGATAGCTTTGCAGGTTTTGTTTCTTTGCGTTCAGACCCAATTTCTTTCTGATATTTTGTCTGTGAGTGTCAACGGTGTCTTTGGAAATATGGAGTAATACTGCAATATCCTTAGAAGTTTTACCTTCTCGAATAAAGTTTGCCACTTCTATTTCCGAAAAAGTCAGATTATGAAGCGCTGTTGACAGCCTCATGGAAAAAGGTGAGACAATTTGTAGCAGGTTGGATTCAAGCAGCTCCAGATATGATATGAATGAAGAATTTGAAACCAGTTTCCGAAGTTTTTCAATAGTTGGTATTATGAGCGTTTTAACGTTTGAAAATACACGATCCTCCAGTTCATTTTTATCATCATCTCTCTGCCTCAGCAAAACTTTTAGTGTGGTATTCAGTTCCACAAGATTCTGAGACTTAATTTCCAACTCTTCATTCAGAGCAATAAGATCTTCAGTTCTTGCCCTAACTTTATCTTCTAGTTTTTCGTGTGCCTCACGCAAGGCGACTTCTGCTCTTTTCAATTCGGTAATGTCTCGAAAAGCGGTAACCGATGCAACAATCCTGTCACCTTCCATTATGGGACTGCATAAAACCGATATTGGAAAAGTGCTGCCATCTTTATGGGTAAAAAGGTCATTGGCAGAACAATACTGGCTGCCTGTCATAATAACATTGCGCATCGGACACTGTTCAAGTGGCAAAGACGAGCCATCAACATTATGACAATGAATGATGTCATGAGCATTTTTATTTACCAGTTCACTGGCAGTCCACCCGAGCAGCCGCTCCGCTTCCGGATTCATAAAAGTGATTTCACCGGCCTCATTCAGTACAAATATGCCTTCGGCAATATATTCGATAATATTCTGAAAAAGCCGTTCACTTTTGTAATACATGCATTTCCTTTAATCCTTTGTTTATCTCTCCTGGGGATGTCCAGATTGACGCCAACGTGCCATATGCCCTTCAAGCAGTGTTACATTCCTGTAACCAAGTGCTCTAAGCAAAGTCCCGACTATCTGGGCGCGAGGACCATGTTCACAGGTTACTACCAGCTCAGCATGTTTGTCTGCCGGGATATGAGCCATACGGAAAAGGATTTTCAAAGTTGGAGCATGTATTGCCCCAGGAATATGTCCTTTATGATACTCAAAACCATGGCGTGCATCAATTATCGCAGGCGCATGATTAATTTTTATTCGTTTAACCAGCTCTTCTGGATGCATGCTTATCTCCATTCAAATCGGCCAGATTATACTTCCAGAGTATAACCTACCATGGCGCTCTGAAATTCTTTTGGAAACTCCCGCGACAGCCGCGCAGATGCGGCAAAGCCGGTGCAGTGGCTGACGGCCAGCTTTTCTACACCAATCGTTCTCAGCAATATTATTGTCTTTTCGAGTTGCTCCCGGCTGCAAAACCCGAGGTGAGTGCCGCCAATTACCGCATAGATATCACGCCTGCCGGTCATGCAGGCAACATGCTCAATAGTATTTGCCAACCCGGCATGGCAGCACCCCAAAATGAGAACCAGCCCCTTTGCCGTTTCCAGGACAAGTGACTGATCGTCAGGTGTGGTATCAGGCACTTGGCCGGCAGAGTCACAATAAAGACCCTGGTCACCGATTTCAAAGCCGGACACACGAGGTATTTCACCCGTCAGATACATTCCTGGTGCAATGGCACGAAACTCCTTTGACAAATCAAAAGAGGCTCCAGCCGCTTCCAGTTCGTCACGACTTGACGTAAAAGATATCGGATAACATTCACCGGTATCCTTAAGCCGATAGCGGGAACGGAACATACCAGGATGCCCCAGCACCTGTTTGGCGCCATACTCCTCCAGCAGAGGCTTTAGACCACCGGTGTGATCATAATGTCCGTGAGAAATAACTACCTTTTTGACCAGGGAAAGATCCCTGTTCATACACCGCGCATTATGCAGCAGGGTCAATCCCTGCCCGGTGTCGAACAGCAGCGGCGCAGCTTCAGAAGGCTCAATCAGCGCAGCAAAGCCATGCTCGCCCAGTGCACCGGTAATCGGTCCGACCGAATTTTCGCAGAGGATTGTGATTCGATAAGTCACTTGCAGCAGTCGCTTTTGGGGAAACGCGGTACTCCCATTTTCTCGAGTATGTTAAACATTGGGCAAAATTGGGTAAAGCCTGATTGAAAAAGATTCAAGCCGACAAAACCGGTAAACCAGAGCCAATTGGGCGAATGAAAATGCGCAAGGACAAGTGAAATCATAATAAATGTTCCTGCCACAATTCGGACAACTCGCTCGATGTAGAATTCTTCTTTCATGATGCAACTCCTTTTTAGATTTTGCGTAGCATTTGATTTCTCCGTTGCTCAGTTGCTCCGTGTTATTCTAATTACCGTTTTTAGGTTCATTATTTTCGATCTCTTTTTTCTTGCCTCGGTCCCCGAGGTCACATGAGTTGGACATTCAGGTAGACACCCCGAAGTGTGGCAGAATATATTTCTGCAAAACGAACCAACAGAGCAGAATTCCAATCAGAATCATTACATCTTTCATAAAATCTTCCTTTCTCAAAGTGATTTGTGGTGCTGTTCTTTCCAACCCTGCACAAGGTAATATAATATCGGAATCGTCACGCGCGACAGCGTGGTCGAGGCGATTTCCCCGAACATCATTGCCAAAGCCAACCCCTGGAAAATCGGATCAAATACGATGACAAAACTCCCGACTACAACCGCAGCGCCAGTCAGCAGCATCGGTCGGAAACGAACTGCCCCCGCTTCAATAATTGCCTCATCAAGTTTCATCCCCTCGCGACGCTTCATTTCGGCAAAATCGATCAGGATGATCGAGTTGCGTACAATGATACAGGCCAGGGCGATGAAACCGATCATGGATGTAGCGGTAAAAAATGCCCCGAACATGGCGTGCCCCGGCAGAATACCGATCAAAGTCAGCGGAATCGGCGCCATTATGACGAGCGGCGTGGTAAAATCCTTGAACCAGGCCACCACCAAAATATAGATCAGCACCATGACCGCCCCGAAGGCGATGCCGAGATCGCGGAATACTTCATATGTGATGTGCCACCCTCCATCCCACTTCATGCCGATCTGCTCTTCGCACCAGGTCCGGCGTGGCAATGGCATCGATCTCTTTCTGCATGTTCAGAATAGCGTAGACCGGAGCTTCAATCTCCCCCGCCACATCGGCAATAACATAGACGACATTCTTGAGATTCTTGCGGTAGAGAGTTTTCTCCTCGTTCGTTGTCGTAATTTTAACAAGCTGTGACAACGGTACATTCCCCTTTGTGCCGGGAACATAAATTGATGTGAGCGCCGTTGCAGAACTGCGCTGCCCGATCGGAAGACGTAAATTAATCGACACCGGCTCTTTTTCCTTAGGCAGGTGCAACAGTCCGGCGTTATCCCCTTCCAGGGCGATACGCAATGTTTTCGCCACATCTTCCACGGCAACTCCGGAGAGCGCCGCTTTTTCCTGATCCACAACAAAGGTCAGTTTGGCCTGATCATCTTCACGATACCAGTCAACATCGACCACTCCTGGCGTTTTTGCCAGAATCGCCTTGACTTTGGCGGCTGTTCCGGCTCTGGAAGCATCCTCCGGGCCGTAAATTTCTGCCACCAGTGTTGCCAGAACAGGTGGACCAGGTGGTATCTCGGCAATTTTGACCCGTGCGCCGTATTTGTCAGCAATGGCCTTGAGCAGTGGCCTGATACGTTTGGCGATAGCGTGAGATTGATCTTTGCGCTCATCCTTTGGAAGCAGATTGACCTGAATATCGGCCAGGCAGGATCCTTTACGCAGGTAGTAATGCCGCACCAGACCGTTGAAGTTGAACGGGGCACTGGTACCGATGTACGCCTGGAAGTCTGTCACTTCGGGTACAGTCCGCAGCGCGTCTCCCATCTCCCTGGTTATGCGGGCGGTCTGTTCGAGCGGTGTACCGTCCGGTGCGTCGATTATGACCTGCAGTTCGTTCTTGTTGTCGAACGGCAGCATTTTAACCGTTACAGCTTTGAAATAGATCAGCGAACATGAGAGCAGCAGCATGGCAACCACACAAGCCAGGAAGCCGTAGCGCAGCCCTTTCTCATGAATCAGGCGCCCCATCCAGCGACGATAGAAGGCGGTCAGCTTTGAATCTTCCGACTCTGCGTGAGTGCCGTGATGTGACTCCCCTTTCATAAAGCGAAAGGCAAAGTATGGCGTAACTATGAACGCTATCAGCATCGAGAAGAGCATCGCCATACTGGCCCCGACAGGTATCGGGCGCATATATGGGCCCATCAGGCCGCCGACAAACCCCATCGGCAGGATAGAGGCGATAACGGCTAAGGTCGCCAGTATGGTCGGATTACCAATCTCATCGACCGCCTTGATCGCAGCATCAAGCGGTTTCATTATGGTGGTGGTGAAATAACGGTGAATGTTTTCGACAACGACAATGGCATCATCCACCAATATCCCGATCGAGAAGATCAGCGCAAACAGAGTGATGCGGTTCAGGGTGTAGCCGATCATATAAAAAATCAGCATCGTCAGCGCCAGAGTGACCGGTATGGCAATCGCCGCCACAGCTCCTGCACGCCACCCCATGAACAGGGCAATCAGGATGGTGACCGAAATCGCCGCCAGAAACATATGGAAGAGCAGTTCATTGTTCTTCTCCCGCGCAGTTTCACCGTAGTTGCGGGTTACCGTCACCTGCACATCAGACGGGATGACCTTGCCTTTCAGCGACTCAACCTTTTTGACCAGATCTTCGGCAACCCAGGTGGCGTTTGCCCCTTTGCGTTTGGCAACAGATATGGTTACTGCCGGATAATCAGCCTTTCTTGAAATATGCTTTTTATCAGACGAGTCAGACTTGTCTGACCGGTCTGAAGGCCCCATACCCATGAACACGTAATCGACCGGTTCGCTGAGAGCATCTTCCACACTGGCAACATCGGCCAGATAGACCGGCCTGCCATTATGGACGCTTACTACCAGGCGTTTGACGGCTTCAGCGGAGGCAAGAAA
>CAYQMO010000027.1:14120-21415 GCA_964418315.1 uncultured Geobacter sp.
TGGTCATAACGATCTGACCATAACGTCAACGCCAGAATCGGTACGTCGTCAATCGATTTCGGCACTACCAGCGGCTCACTTGCTCCGGCAGGAAGGATGGTGCGGTTGCTCATGATCTTGTTGTAGAGCTTGACCAGCGACTCTTCCATCGGCTGACCGACGAGGAAGCGCACCGTAATTATTCCCATACCGGGGCGGCTCATTGAGTAAAGGTACTCCACCCCTTTAAGTTCCCACAACTTGGCTTCAAACGGCTTGACCACCAGTTCCTGCACTTCCTGTGGTGAAGAACCGGGCAGCGGCAGGAAGATGTCCACCATCGGCACTACGATCTGCGGCTCTTCTTCTCGTGGAGTCATCTTGACGGCGAACAGGCCAAGGAGCAGTGATGCAGCGACGATAAGAGGAGTCAGTTTCGAGTTGATAAAGGCGCGCGCTATTTTTCCGGCAAACCCCAGATTTTCCATGGGCTACTCCACCTTTGCCGCTTCAGTAACCTTCTCCATACCGGTTACAACGACACGATCACCGTCTGACAGACCGGAAAGTATTTCGCTTCTTTCACCCGTCTGCCTTCCCACTTTGACCAGCCGAAGATGCGCGATGTTCTCTTTGTCGACTATCCAGACGGAGGTCAGTGCTCCGCGCTCTACAACCGCCTTTATTGGCACTGAGATACCATTCACCGAGGTACCAAGAGTGAGCGAACCTCGCCCAAACATACCGGATTTGAGACTCTTCTGACTTAACGGTATCTTGGCCACAAAAGTACGGCTGGCCGGGTCTGCGGTTGGCACGATCTCGGCAATTTTCGCAGTAAAAGAGCTACCAAAAGCATCAAGAGTTACCTGCAACGGCGTGCCCGGCTTCACTTTTGTTGCCAGGTTTTCAGGGAGAGCAAGCTCCAACTGATAACTTCCTTCATCTTCAATAGTCATTAGCGGCTGCCCAGGAAAAACCGTGGCACCAAGATCAGACGGTTTGCTGGTTATTACTCCTGATATCGGGGCATTTATTCGGGTATAGTCTGACATGGCGGTGGCAGCTTTAGCCCCTTCCTGTGCCTGTTTCAGTCTCGATTCAGCGCGGGCGACAGCTTGTGCGGCAACCTCCTTTTCGGTCTGCCTGATATCAAATTCCTGACGACTGACCGCCTGTTCATTAAAGAGGTTCTGATAACGGCCTAAAGTGGCGTCAGCCAGTTTTTTTCGCGACAATGCTTCGTCAAGTCCGCGACGAGCCTCATCGATACCGGCAGTTGCCACAGATGCTGTGAACTGGTTTTCCTGCGCGTCAAGTTGTGCCAGCAGTTGTCCTTTTTGTACCCGGTCCCCTTCACGAACACGCAGCACGCTGATAGTTCCCGGAATACGGGTAGAAACCACGGCGCTGGTGCGAGCCCGCACAGTCCCAACGACATCAAGCAGTTCAGCGACGGCTGCACTTTTGACCGTTTCCAGGGTCACCCCTTTGACTGTTACCACCGGTACCTTTTCGGTTTTGCCAGCTTCATGCTTGTTTGAACAGCCGGTACCGGCAAGTGCAACAGTCAACAGAGCCGCAACATACAAGCCAAATTTACTCATTTAAGTATCTCCTTCACAAATGTTCCCGTCATAAAATATACTCTTCCACCTGCCAGCGCATACCCTGCCTGAGTCTCCACCAGATTTGCCCGCGCCTGGTTGAGAGCGGTCTGGGCATCAAGCAACTCTACCATGGTTGCCAAAGAATTTTCGTAGCGCCTGGTGAGAAGCCGGACCGTTTCCTCGGCATCTTGTACTACATTTCCGGCAACGTCCAGATGTTTACCTGCTTCACTGCGTCTGATATAACTCTCTTTGAGCTGGTATCTGATCTCCTTTGTTGTCGATTCCAGAAACTCACGGGCGGCTGACTGTCCGGAGAGTGCCCGCCGCCGTTCGCTATTGGTGCGAAATCCGTCAAATATTTGCCATTTAAGAGAGATCCCTGCACTCCAGGCTTCATTATCCGAGGTAAATGGAGCATCTTTGGCGTTGATCTGATATGAGGCAAAGGCAACCACCGCAGGTAAATACTCCCTCTGCGCAAGCCTGAGAGTCGCGTCAGATTTTTCGATATCGGTATGAGACTGTTTGATTTCAACCCTGTTCAGAAGAGCCTCTTTGATAATCTGATCGCTTATGTCAGGAACTGCAATGCTGTCCAGTACCCCCGAAACTTCACAGGTTTTGTCTTCAGGCAGTCCGATCAACTGCGCCAATCTCATCTGCGCCAGAGTCAGGTCATTACGTGCGGTGATCAATTGCTGTTCAGCCATGGCAAAATGTGTCCGGGAGCGGAGTTCATCAGACTTAAGACCGATACCTGTTGATGTCCGTACGGTTGACAGGCGCATGTTTTCACGGGCATTGTTAAGCGCTTTATCAGCAGCATTTAACCAGGCGGTAGCCTTTTGCACTTCAAGATAGCTTTGAAACACCTGGAAAGCGATGCTTTGGCGAGTCGCTTCCAGATGCAATTCTGTTTTCTTGAAATCTTTCACAGCCAACTCTTTCATTGGAGCGATAGACGGAACAAACAACGGCTGGTGAACTGACAGGGCGGTTTTGAAATCATGTGCTGCAGCGGGGTTGTTGAGGTTGCTGATCTGAAAATCGTTCTGGGTAAAACGTCCCTCGTCGAGTTTCATCATAAAAGTGTTGGTTGGCGAGTTTGATACGCTTAGTGTTTCTTCCAGTGAAACGGCAGGTAAATAGCGCGAATTGGCACTCTGAATACCATGAGAAGCCGCTTGCGAAGTAAATCTGGCCGCCTTTATCCGGTTGTTGCTCTCAAGCGCCATGTTTATGGCATCCTTGATGGACAACTTCAGCGGCTCAGCACCGGCTGTAGCAACAGAAAACAGTAGAACTGCACTTGATATCAGTAAACGAATCATATCTCCTCCATTTATACTAATAACTATATATATAAAAACCAACATGTCAATAAAAATCATTCAAGCGTCAAGGTAAAAGATCTGAGCCGACTGACTTGTTGCATAAAAGAAAACGCCCACTGAGAATCTGTCTCAAGTGGGCAATTTATCAGATTTTCCGGATAAATTGTTATTTAATGCAGACTCGCCGAATCTCATGAATATCGGTAAGACCGCTAAATACCTTGAGAATGCCATCCTGTTTAAGAGTAGTCATACCGTCACGGGCGGTCTGTGCACGAATATCATCCGCATCGGCGCGATGTTTTATAAGCGTTTTCAGCTCGTTTGTACATTCAAGTACTTCATGGATGCCGAGTCGGCCTTGATAACCGCTTCTACCGCAGTTAGGACAGCCAACCGCCTTATTCATGGTTATTTTTTCTAAAGTTAGGCCGGTGATGGCAAATGCTTCTTGGCCATATTCAGACGTCAACTCTTCAAATTCGGCTTCTGTGGGATAATAGCGCTCCTTACAATGCTTACAGAGTCGACGTCCAAGCCGCTGTGCCAGGATGCAGACGAGAGAATCTGAAAAGCTGTAAGGGTCAAGACCCATTTCAAGTAGACGGGTTATTGTTTCCGGCGCTGAATTTGTGTGGAGCGTGGAAAAGACGAGATGCCCTGTCAATGATGCCTCAACCGCAGTGCTGGCAGTTTCTTCGTCGCGCATCTCGCCGACCATTATGACATCGGGGTCAAGTCGGAGAAATGAGCGTAACGCAGCAGCGAAAGTAAACCCGATACGCGGATTTACCTGAACCTGCCGCAAGCCTGCCTGGGTAATTTCGACCGGATCCTCTGCTGTCCATATTTTGCGGTTAGGCTTATTTATCTTGGCAAGTCCTGAATGAAGGGTCGTAGTCTTACCGGAACCTGTTGGTCCGACAACAAGAATAAGCCCATGTGGTCGTTCGAGCGATTCTTGAAAAACTCGCATATTTCGTTCAGTAAGTCCTAGATCACTAAAACTTAAAGGATCACCACTTGCGAGAATTCGGATGACAACATCCTCCAGTGCGCCAACGGTCGGCATGGTTGCAACTCGAAGCTCCACGTCGAGAGGACCGAACTTTTTGAAGTCTATCTTGCCATCCTGCGGTTTTCTACGTTCAGCTATATCAAGATCACCCATTATTTTGATACGCGAGGGAAGAGCAAATTTATATTTATAAGGGATTTTCTGATAAACTGAACACTGACCATCAACGCGGATACGAACTATTACATCATTTTTTCCTGGATACGGTTCGATATGAATATCAGAAGCCTTTTTCATACAGGCGTCGTAAACAATTTTGTTAACCAGCTTGACAATAACACTGTCTCTCTCAGTGACTTTCTTTGTCTCTTCCGTTATATCCGGCTCTTCACCATCCAATGATTTGCTGAGCAGATCGACAATACTGCTAGGCCCCATATCAAAACTTACATCTTCACCAGACTCACTCTTACCAGCAATATCAATATTATAGAGTCGTTTAAGAGAGTTATCTACGCAGGCCTCGGTAGTGATAACAGAAATGATTTTTAACCGGATACTGTCTTCCAAGTCACGAGTCTCATGCGCTTTAAGCGGATTAACCATCGCCAGAGTGAGCGTGTTACCTATTTTTGAAATTGGGACAATCCGCTGCTTTTGAGCATAGACTTTACTGATATAAGTGGAAAGATCGAGAGGGAGTTCCTTGAAGTTTATCTGTATGTAAGGCATGTCGTGTTGACTGGCAACTGCTTTGGCCAAAGCATCTTCATCGATATATTTTAATTGTAAAGCAGCTTTTCCAACAGGGATACCGTCTTGCTTGCTCAGATCCAAAGCGTTGTCCAGTTTTTCCTGATCAATAAGCCCCATGGCGATCATAACATCACCAAGCTTGCGACGTTTATCCTTCTGGTCGAGAAAACTACTGAGATCACTCTCGTGTATATGACCGAGTCTGCATAGTAACTGACCAACCTGCTGAGTTGGAAAAAGTTTCTGCAAATCCAGTGCTTCATTCAACTGTTCTTGAGTGATCAGATCATGCTCAACAAGCAAATCACCAACTCTTTTGACACTCATAACACGCTTGCTCCCGGAACAAAAAAATAACGCTCACCCTTTGGAAAGGCATGAGCGTTATAGCAGAATAATCGACAAAGTAAAACGGTTTCAGTGGTTGTTAATGGTAAACCCGCTTTCTCTCAACAGATCCCTGACAACAGGACTCATATTACGATCCGTCAAAAAAAGGTCTCCAGCGGAAAGAGAGGCATTGTCGAGCTTAAACCCCGACATCTGCAGCGCATACCCGGAAGAATCGTCCAGCAACAGATTATGCTGCGCAAATGACCCTTTTATTTTCATACGTGAGAGTATTTTTTCCGTCACTTTACGAAAATCGTCCTCTACCGCCAGAATGATTACGTTAATACCACGGGTTTCCAATATTCTGAACAGGGTATAACTTATCGGATCACCATCAAAAGTTGTAACAACATAGCGTTTTCCGCCTTGTACAAAAAAGCGTTCAGCTTTTACTGAAAGCGAAATTCCGTTATCAGTTGCCGTAAAAACATCCACATGCTTATTTTTCTCCGGAAGCAGCGAAAATGCCGAGAGAATAGAATCAACCATCTCCGGCTGCTTTTTTACAGACACTGCGTGAATCGTGCGTGTTGCCTGTGGTACGAGGGGTCCCAACGTGGCAAACGGTTCATAGAGCACGAACCCACCTTTTTTAAGTAAATTCCCGATGGAGGTTGGAAAAGCGGTGTGATTGTTGTTGATAATAACTACATCCTGATTGATCAGGCTATCAGCCTTTTTTTCAACTTTAAAATCGGCTCGAACTGTGATTTTGGGATCGGCACCGAATTCCATGCTGAAATTTTCCTCAACAGAGTAAAATCCGGCGGCTTCAAGAAGTGAAGAGATAAATTTTTTAGATCCACCGGGGGATTCGGTAACAATCCGTACTGAAGGATCTTTATCCTCAATCAAAAACCTTACCAGTGGTGGGATAGTGCCATTATGGTCAAGAATTATGCGTCCGCCATTCATTCTGGCAAAGACAGGATAACGCTCATGGTCAAGAGAGAGCGAAAAGGTAGGTGACTCAAATGAGAGCGGTTTTTGCTGTTCACGTTGAGGTGGAACAATCATTTTCCAGATAGCTTGCGTTCTTTCAATGGTTTCCTGATCGGTAAGCGCTGGAACTGGAGACTCCAGCTTAAATGATTGCCTCGGAGCATTTCCTGATGCGTATTTAGCGGAATTGTTACCACCCTCATTGCGACGTGGAGGCGCAGATTTACGCTTAACTGATTTGGCACTCTCTTTGGCATGAGCAGAAGCTGTTTTTGCAGCTGTGCCGGGAGCACGTTTAGCTCCCACTTGCTGGGTGCTCTTTAAACCGGAAATAACTTGCGGATCAAGTTCAAAGCGCGGATCCATAACCGCGTAAAGATCGGATGCACAGAATAGAGCCATGAAAGAGAACATGGTGATACATGTGACCCAGATTTGGAGAAAGAATGGCATTTAGTCTCCATATTGATGTTGCTGGTTTGGTATTAGTTTACTGACACAACAAAGGCTTTAACTGCCCCGTTCTTTCTGTTCCTGTATATTATAATTTCACCTTTGTTCTGAACTATTCCGCTTTCGATACGGACACCATCTTTAGTTGTACGCGAGAGTATCTGAAATTTCGATGTCCCGTTAAATTCCTGCAGCACTGATTGAATCAACGACTCAGGAATAGCGGAGTTAATCGCCAGCACCTGTACAGCTTCTATGCGCCCCGGAGTAGTGAAAATCCGGAAATCATATTTTTCGCCGACAAAGCGTTTCCAACCCGGATTTTTTTGTGCGAAAGCGTTGTCAACCCCTTCTTGCGGAATGAATGATGGCAAAGATAATGCGGCAACTGGTGGCGGCGCAGGGGGTTGAACCGGTTTTTGTACAGAAATGGGGGGCGCTGCTGTAGCCGGAGCCTGTTTTGCCACTAAAGATGGTAAGAACCTCTGTTTTAGTGAGTCAAGCATCTGCGGTTTTTGTGTAAACAGAAACCACCCACCGGCAACAGAGACGATACAAACCAGTGCAATAACATAACTTCGCCTCATAAAAAGAAATCTGTATCGATAATTATCTTTAAAAGCAAAATGACGAGCTTCAGGAATAGCTCCTTCGATGTGTGGGGCATCCTGACTGACACGAAATGCTTCGGCAGATGGTAGCGATGGTGAAGTGATATTGTTTGAAACAGATTTGTGAAGAGCGGGATCTGCCGGGTTTTTCGACGCTGTTTTGGGAGAAGGGGGCTGAATTTGTTCCGAAGACTCA
>CAYQMO010000027.1:21515-25162 GCA_964418315.1 uncultured Geobacter sp.
GATGGGTTGACCTGATGGCGTTCAGGTGATATTTTACCGCAGGAATAGGGGAGGGCAAGGGATGAAACTATGTCTGCTCCCGAAAATAATCAGCTTTTTAAATATAATAATTAATTTAGTGGTTAAATAACAGTACGTTACAAAAGGAAAGGTTATATGAAGGTAATTATTCTACTTGGCGACGGCATGTCTGACATCGCCTATAATGAACTCGGCAATAAATCGCCCCTTCAGTATGCTGAGACACCCAATATGGATTTTATGGCGCAGCATGGGCAGGTTGGTCTGGCACACACTGTACCTGCCGGACTGCCACCTGGAAGCGATGTGGCGAATCTGTCAGTTTTCGGTTACGATCCCCGTTCCTGTTATACCGGACGTTCACCTCTTGAAGCGATCAGCATGGGAGTAGCCCTTGGTTCTGCTGATGTCGCTTTTCGGATGAATCTTGTCACTCTGAAGCCTCATGGAAGCACGATCTACATGCAGGATTTTTCAGCAGGTCATATTTCAACCGTAGAGGCTAGGGAATTGGTTGAAACCCTTCAGAAAGAGCTGGGCAGCCATGAAGTTGAGTTTTACCCAGGTGTCGGTTATAGGCATTTGATGGTCTGGCGCGGTGGTAAAGACTCTATGCGTACAATCCCACCACACGACATTACCGGTAAGGCGATAATAGATTCTCTCCCTTCCGGTGACGGTGCGGGCATACTGAACAACCTTATGAACCATGCCCAGATGGTGCTTCATAATCATCCGGTTAACTTGAGGCGCAAAGAACTGGGACAGCTCCCTGCAAACTCGGTCTGGCTTTGGGGTCATGGTAAAACCCCACTAATCGAAACCTATCGGGAAAAATTTGGCCTGACCGGAGCGGTTATCTCTGCCGTAGATTTAATCAAGGGAATCGGCATCTGTGCTGGCCTGGATATAATTAACGTTGAAGGAGCCACCGGTTATATCGATACCAATTATCTCGGCAAGGGGCAGGCTGCCCTTGCGGCACTTGAGAATCATGATTTCGTTTATGTCCACGTTGAAGCCCCTGATGAGGCATCGCACGAAGGGAATATGCAACATAAACTCCAGGCGATAGCCGACTTTGACCGGCAGGTTGTTGGAACAGTTCTAGAGGGGATCAAAATATTTGGCGATTACGCCGTTCTCTGTATGCCGGATCATCCAACGCCGGTCAAGCTGATGACCCATACGTCAGATCCGGTGCCGTTTGCCATTTATCGGGGCGGGGCAGGGGAGGGTAATGGCGCCGTTTCGTATGATGAATTCCAAGCCAAGGGCACTGGTCTGGTAGTGGAAGGGCACTTACTGCTCCCGATGCTGCTCGCCTGATCGTTACCGGGATGCACATTGCCGAGTCTTGACCCATCACCAAATAAACACGCTGCTGTCATGTTTTCTCCCACTAAAAACGCTGTGAACATCTGCGTGAATGCCATCCGCTTATTTCTTACCGGTTGCCTCCTCTGGTATCTTGTCTGCCTTTTTATCTCGCCCGGTGAAGGGAAAATAGTCTGCGATGTTTCATTTCCACCTGGGAGCGGCATTCGCAAGCTCGTTTCTGATCTAAAGGCTGGCGGAGTTATCCGCAGTTCATGGCATTTTATTCTTTTGACAAGGCTGCGGGGCGAAGCACACCATCTTAAAGCAGGGGATTATCGCTTCAGCGATGATATGACACCTGATGTAATCCTGCGAAAGATTGTTTCTGGCGACGTTGATTATCGCAAATTTACCCTTCCCGAGGGATATTCCATGTACCAGGCTGCTGAACTGCTGGAACAGAAGGGTTATTTCAAGAAGGAAGCGTTTCTTGAAAAGTGTCGAGATAAAACATTATTGCAACGGCTTGGTATTGATGAGGCTACTGTGGAAGGATATTTGTATCCTGCGACCTACAATCTCTCCCGTGGCGACGGCGAAGAGCAACTGCTTGGGCAGATGGTTGGACAGTTTGACAAGGTCTATTCTGCTATAAAGGAGAAAAGTCCTTTTTCCCGGCGGGAAATCATTACTCTGGCCTCAATAATTGAAAAAGAGGCGGTTTCAGCGGATGAAAAACCGCTTATTTCATCAGTTTTTCATAACCGTTTACGGATCGGTATGCCGCTTCAGAGTGATCCGACGGCGATTTATGGAGTACGAACGTTCTTCGGGAAGGTCAGTAAAGAGGATATTCAGCGCTACTCCCCATATAATACCTACCTCAATAAAGGGTTCCCTCCCGGCCCGATTGGTAATCCTGGAATAGATGCCATCACTGCAGCAATAAACCCGGCAAAATCAGATTACCTTTATTTTGTTGCTCGCCAGGATGGTACACACCAGTTTTCCCGAAATCTTGCTGATCATAACCAAGCCGTGGCGCGCTACCTTAAGTAAAACTGATCTGACTGGTTCAATATGCGCAACATTGTGGCGACACACTACAGGAGGTGAGTACCATGTCTGATAGTCAAAAAGTAGTAATAGATTTTCTGCCAATGCATTCTATTGGCAGCAATGCTTCAACCGGAAACTGCCTCCAGTTTCACCAGATAGGAACATTCCGCATTACACCTCAATCTTCAGAAGTTGTTTCGCATACGGAATATAACGCTCAACATTCTTCCTGATCGTATCGATCAACTCACCGGCAAACCCGGCTTCATCTCCGGGTAGAAGCATGGACAGATCGACTTCATCCATCGCTTTGAGAAGCTTTTCGGACATTGTTGCGAGCGTCTTGGCAACCAGCCGTTTCTGCAGGCCGCACCTCTCACACATCTCCGTAAGTTCCCATGGCGAAATATCATCTGGAGCAAAAGCATCGCCGATTGCCATGGAAAAATCACGGTCATATTCGGAGGCGTACATGTCGAGATTGAGCAGATCGTATGCGGGCGCAATGTCAATGCCTCCTGGTCCGACGAAGAAGGAAATGTTTTTTCCGTGGACATCGCTGTTACCGATCAGGAGCTGGAACAGAACCCAATTGAGCATATCCCGCATTGCAGCGGCGGGAACCCGGCTTACCCGGCAGGAGGCGAAGAGGTCCGCGGCAGGTTGGCGCCTGACCTGATGACGGAGGCATTTCCACCCTTGCCAAAGGGCCGCTCATATTTGTAGGTCGGTGGCAGGTCCAGCATCTGGCAGCCATCGATCAGGTGTCTCCGAATCACCGTTTCGTTTGACAACTCACGGTTGAAGCGTCGTACTACCAGCACTGGCTCGCCAAAACGGGCAAGGGAAACCTCCGCAACCGGCAGCTTCATACCCTTTGCCAGTTGCATGCAGATAAATTCGTTGATCACCAAGTACAAGGCGCGGGCAGTACCGAACTTCAAGATATGAGTCGAGGCCAGTTCCCATTCGCAGAACCCCATCAGAGACCCACGTCAAAGTCGCTCTTTTGGAGAAAGATCTCCTTTCAGCCTATGCCAATGCCCAGGTGAAGATCCTCCAGGAACTTATGAAGGAGTGGTACAAGTAGCAGAACCTCGGCGTCTGCTATCGGGTGAAGCTCAAAGTTGAAGTTTTACCTGATGAGAAGATGATGGCTGAAAATGCGAAAAAGCACCAGGAAGCTATGGAGAGCGACCCGTCCGGCCCACTTGCCATGAAAGTCTGGACGGACAAAAAGAACTACA
>CAYQMO010000028.1:0-14104 GCA_964418315.1 uncultured Geobacter sp.
ATGATGAGCATTATCGGTTTTTTTCTGGCAGTTGTCTGGCTGATAATGCCGTTTGTTGTATTTGCGATCAAGGGGAAGCAGGATCGGACGCTGGAGGTGCTTGAATCTATCGAGAAACGTCTGGCGGCCATTGAAAACTCCCGCGTAACTGTTACGCCAGTTACGAAGCAAGATGATCCGGAGGATTGTAAAGATGTTGCTTAAAGGGAAAAAGGTTGTAATCTTTGGCATCGCAAATGAAAAAAGTATCGCCTGGGCGATTGCCAGGCTTTTTCATGAGCAGGGAGCTGAACTGGCGATAACCTACGCGGGAGAAGCCCTTGAAAAACGCGTAAGGCCACTGTCGGAAGCTATAAATACCGCAGCAGTGCTGCCGTGTAATGTTGCGAGCGATGAAGAAATTGCATCCGTATTTACTGAACTAGCCAAAATATGGGATGGCGTTGATATAATCATCCATGCGGTCGCCTTTGCAAACAAGGAAGAGCTGAAGGGGAGCATCCTTAGCACCACCCGGGAAGGCTTCGCTACCGCTATGGATATCAGTGTGTATTCATTTCTGGCAGTCATGAAGGCAGCTCAGCCAATGATGCAGAGGAGGGGTGGCTCAGCTTTGACACTCAGCTTCTACGGAGCAATGAAGGTGTTCCCGAGCTATAATGTTATGGGTCTTGCCAAGGCGGCGCTGGAAGCGTCTGTCCGTTATCTGTCCGAAGCTCTGGGTCAGGAGGGGATTAGAGTAAACGCCATTTCCGCCGGACCGATCCGTACGCTGGCAGCCGCAGGAGTGAACGGCTTTCATTCTATTCTTAACCAGGTTGAGTTGAAGGCGCCGATCAGACGATCCGTTACCCAGGAAGATGTCGCCGGTGCCGCACTCTACCTATGCAGTGATCTGGCAAGCGGCGTGAGCGGAGAAATCCATTATGTTGATGGCGGCTATAATGTCATTGGGCTATAACCCGGAGTCATACCATTAAAGAAGTATTTGGCAATCTTGCCGGACTAAAATCAAGCCAGATTCAGTCTCTGGAGCGTCTCTATCGCAGGCGGATACCGGTGGCTGAATTCTGCTCCTTTGAGCTTGCTTCCCGCCTCGTCGAACTTTCCGCTGAACTTCGCCGTCAAATCGCTCTCCTCGTCAATCGTGCCGGTAGTGTGGAATATGTCATCGTTGGCGATGAAAAAGGTGTCGTAATACCGGAACTGCGCGATTACCCACTCGGCAAAAGAGTCATGCGCGGCCTCCGTTTTATCCACACCCACCTGAAAAACGAGCCGGTCTCTGAAGACGATTTGACCGATCTTTCCCTGTTGCGCTTTGATCTTCTTGCCGCCCTGCTCATTGCGCCCGGAAAAACTCAGATTTATGCCCAGCTTGCCTTTCTGACCCCTGATCAACGGAGTACAACCACGACCCTTGATCATGTTGTTCCTTTTGAACGAATTGATCTTGACTGCGTTCATTTTATCCCGGAACTGGAAGCCGATCTGGAAAAAGCGGCACGTGCCCTACCCCATGCCAAGGATGCTCTTGAAAGAGCCATTTTGATTTCCGTTACAACTTCCGGCAGTCGTCAGGAAGCAGAAGATTCCATGGCTGAGTTGCGTGAACTTTCCCGTACTGCTCAGGTGGATGCGCTGGACGAATTCATCCAACGCCCGAAAACTCTCAACCCCCGATTTCTGATGGGTGAGGGGATGATGCGTGATGTCGTCATCAGAGCGATGCAGCGTGGTGCCAGCATGCTGGTTTTTGATCAGGAGCTTACGCCAGCTCAAATACGCTCTATTTCTGCAATGACGGAGTTGAAGGTAATTGACCGGAGCCAACTTATTCTCGATATTTTTGCCCGGCGAGCGAAGAGTCTTGACGGCAAGGTGCAAGTCGAACTGGCTCAGCTCAAATATCTTCTACCGCGCCTGACTGGTCGCGGTGTACAGATGTCGCGCCTGATGGGCGGTATCGGCGGTCGAGGGCCTGGCGAAACCAAGCTTGAAACGGATCGACGCCGGGTACGAGATCGGATCACAACTCTTGAACGGGAACTGAAAGAGCTTTCTCAAGGACGGGATCAACGACGAAAACAGCGGGTGAAAGCCGGAGTGCCGATCATTTCGATCGTCGGCTACACCAATGCCGGCAAATCGACGCTGCTGAACGCCTTGACCAAGAGTGACGTTATTACCGAAGACCTGCTCTTTGCAACCCTTGATACCTCGACCCGCCGCCTCCGCTTCCCGCGTGAACGGGAAGTTATCATTACCGACACAGTCGGCTTCATCCGCTCCCTCCCTAAATCCCTGTTGGGGGCTTTCAAGGCAACCTTGGAAGAGATGCGGGATGCCGACCTGCTGCTGCATGTAGTCGACGCCTCCCATCCCCGTTTTGAGGATCAGATAACACAGGTCCGAACTATTCTTACAGAGTTGGAGTTGGGTGATAAGCCGGAACTGCTGGTGTACAACAAGGCTGACCTTCTGAATGATTTGAAGAAGAAAGATACGGTGGGATTTATCAAGGTTCGTCAATCGGCACGAACCAGTAATAGCGTCACTGTTTCGGCTCGTGACCGGAAGAGTCTCAAACCGTTGATGGATGAATTGCAGAAAAGGTTCTGGTCTGATGATGTAGAGGTCTGAGGTCGGGTCTTAGCAGATCCGGAACTGTGGTTGTTTTCAGCAGGACTCCTTCACGGGAGTCCTGCTGTTTGCGATGTGCTAAAACATCCTCCGTTGCGGCATTATTCAGATTTCAAGGCTACATAATGTACGCTGCTGTCAGGACGTTTGAGCAGCAGGCGCACGATGTCCCCCTTTTTTATTGCGGATACGACCGACATATACTGCTGCAGGGTATCTGGACGTCGCCCGTTTATCTCGATTACAATGCTCCCAGGAACGACACCCGCCTCATCTGCGGGCGTTCCGGGCTTGACCTCGGTAATGACCAGCCCGTTTTTGCTCTCCTTGATACCGAGGCGGGAAGCCAAATCGCTCGTCAACTGCTGGACGGTAATTCCGAAATTCTCATTTTCGCTAACGCCAGCCGAGGCTGCATCATCGCCCTTCAGCTTTCCAACTACGACGGAAAGCTCCTGTTTCTTACCATCGCGAAAAACTACCACCTGAACCTTTTTGTCAATTGGCGTAGAGGCTACAAGACGTGGTAACTCACTGCTTTCATTGATCGTCTTGCCGTCATATTCAGTGATAACATCACCGGCTTTAAGTCCGGCTCTGTCAGCCGGTGTATCTTTTTCTACACTCGCAACGAGAGCCCCCTTGTCGCTGCTCATACCGAAAGACTTGGCAAGATCAGCGGTCAAGGGCTGGAAGCGGATCCCAAGGTATCCGCGAGTAACCTTACCGGTATCGCGCAGTTGCGAGATGATACCCTTGGCCATATTGACCGGTATGGCAAATCCAATCCCCTGACCACCGGCAATAATAGCGGTATTGATGCCGATTACTTTGCCTTCGGAATTGAAAAGAGGTCCCCCGGAATTGCCCGGATTAATGGATGCATCTGTCTGGATAAAGTCATCGTAGGGGCCGTTGCCGATGACACGCCCTTTGGCGCTGACGATGCCGGCAGTAACCGTCTGGGATAAGCCAAAGGGATTGCCGATGGCCATGACCCACTCACCTACATTCAGTACATCACTGTCTCCAAGATCAGCAGCATGAAAAACCTCCTTATCACTGACCTTGATCAATGCCAGATCGAGTTTTTCATCCGTCCCTTTGATCTCACCCTTTATCTCTCGGCCATCGGAGAGTTTGACCATCACTTCATCTGCTCCGCTGATTACGTGGTTGTTAGTGAGGATGTAACCGTCCGTACTGATGATGAATCCGGTTCCGAGGCTCTGTTCACGCCGTGATTTCTGTTGGGGCATCTGCTGCCCATCGAATTGGCGGAAAAAATCCTCGAAAAAATTGTCAAAGGGGGACTGCATACGGGGGCGCTGCTGATGTGGTCGCTGCTGCTGCGAGCGAGGTTTGATTATCTTGGCGGTGCGTATGTTGACAACGGTCGGCTTTAGTTTTTTTGCTAATTCGACAAAATCCGGACTGGCGGTTCTGGCTATGGACAACGCCGGGGCGGAAAGAGAAAAAATGAGACCTGCTACCAGAAGACGCATTACTAATACTGTTTTTGTTGACATAATCTTACCTCCATGAATCCGGGTGTTTGGTGTAATGGGGAGGGTAGAATCGCAGATTTGCCGCGATTCCGCCCTCCCCTGTTCCAGTAATAAATATATAGCCTGACTGCAAAAGTCAACCCCTGATAAAAACCGGATTTTATAAGATACCCCCGATTCTTGGCAGTGGCGATTTCGTTGAAAACCTGTTATTGAGAAGTGAGTACCATAATTTGAAAGATAAGGGTTCAGCCATAAAAGACCTTTCCAGACTATATCCCTATATAATCTCGCTTCGCTGGCGTTATGCAGGCGGGACGCTGTTCCTTATCCTCACCAACGCCTTTGCACTGTTGATTCCATGGTTCATGAAACTGGCGATAGAGGCGTTGCAGCATCCAGATGTTGCCCGGTTTTCGCCCTCAACATGCGCCCTAACAATATCTCTTCTGGCGCTCCTGCACTGCGGCACCCGCATTTTTTCGAGAACATTCATGTTGAATGCTGCCAGAATTATTGAATTCCGCATACGTAATGACCTGTTCCAGCGCCTGACCCGGCTTGACCTCAGCTACTTTTCCAGCAGTCGCAGCGGCGATATCATATCCCGCTTTTCCAATGACCTGACCAATGTCCGCATGTTGACCGGCTTTGGCTGCATGAGCGCAATAAATACCGTGTTGATTTACTGTGCTGCCATAACGATGATGATCAGGATTAGCCCCATGCTCACCTTCTGGGCAATTCTCCCCTTCCCTATTATGATTCTGATCATCAAAAAAGTAAGCCATCGACTCTTTCACCGCTCTCTTCAGGCTCAGGAGGAGTTGGCACATCTTTCAAGCCAGGCCGAAGAAACCGTTTCAGCAGTACGACTGATAAAATCCTACTGTCGGGAAGAGTATTTTCAGGGTGAATTTGCGAAAAGCGCCGAGCGCTACCTCAAACACAACCTGCGACTTGCCAGACTGCGGGGTCTTATCATACCGGTCATGGCGGCCGCAACCGGAGCCGGAACACTTGTTGTCCTGTTCATAGGGGGCAGACTGGTAATTGCGCAGAGCATAACTTTGGGTGATTTTGTCGCATTTAGCGGCTATCTGGCGATGCTTGTCTGGCCGACAGCGGTCTTGGGCTGGATTCTGACCCTGGCGCAGCGGGGAGCTGCCTCAATGTCCCGCCTGGGAGAAATACTGGGTGCCGAATCGACCGTTATTGATAAACCTGACGCAGAGCCGATCAGCTCCTTTGATTCAGGTATTGCGGCGGTCAACCTCAGTTTTAGCTATGGCGATGCAGAAATTATCAAGGGGATCTCTCTTTATATTAAGGCAGGCGAAACCATCGGAATCACAGGAGACGTCGGGAGCGGCAAAACCACCCTGCTCCGTCTGATTGCACGGCTTCTTCCCATTTCAGACGGGATGCTTTATATCGACGGGCGGGATATCAACAACATAACGACCACCACTCTCCGCCGGTTGATCGGTTATGTGCCACAAGAAACTTTTCTGTTCTCGCGAACCGTTGCCGAGAATATAGGATACGGCATTGCAGGAGAGCATGCTGCGTATGCCGTTACCAGAGCGGCAAGCCAGGCCGGTTTTCTTGAGGATGTAGAAGGATTCCCCGCCAGATTTGAAACGCAGGTGGGTGAAAAGGGGGTGACTCTTTCCGGCGGCCAGAAACAACGGCTCGCAATCGCCCGTGCCGTTGTCGGAAACCCACAGATTCTGCTGCTTGATGATCCGCTTTCTTCGGTAGATGCAGAGCGGGAAGAAGAAATTCTCAATGAACTCGGCAAATTCTATGCCGGACGAACCGTGCTGATTGTCTCACAGAAGGTATCTTCCTTCCGCGACTGCGACCGGATTATTGTTCTGAAAGAGGGCGTTATTGCCGAAGAGGGGACACCCGCTGATCTGCTTCTACAGGGGGGATTGTACGCAGAGTTATGTCAGCGGCAGATGAATACGTCTGAAACTCGATTGTCATAATCTGTGAGTTATCATGTCCATTTTTAATATTACAACCGAATATATCCCGCGCGGCGATCAACCCCAGGCAATCAAAGAGCTGGTCGAGGGGATAGAGCGGGGCGACCGCCACCAGACGCTGCTCGGGGTGACCGGTTCCGGCAAAACGTTTACCGTTGCCAACGTCATAGCCCAGACTTCGCGACCGGCTCTGGTACTGGCTCCCAACAAGACCCTGGCGGCGCAGCTCTACGGGGAATTCAAGGAGCTTTTCCCGGATAACGCCGTTGAATACTTTGTCTCATATTACGATTACTACCAGCCGGAAGCTTACATCCCGACCAGCGATACCTTTATCGAAAAAGATTCCGCCATCAACGACGAAATAGACAAGATGCGTCATTCAGCGACGCGCAGCCTGCTGACGCGGCGTGACGTCATTATCGTGGCCTCGGTCTCCTGCATTTACGGCATCGGTTCACCAGATGCCTATCAGTCGATGCATATCTTCTTTCATCAAGGTGATGATTACGGACGTGACGAACTTCTCAAAAAACTGATCGAGATTCAGTATGAGCGCAACGACATGGATTTTCATCGTGGCACGTTCCGAGTGCGAGGCGATGTGATCGAAATTTTTCCGGCGTATGACAGTGATCGTGCACTAAGGATAGAATTTTTTGGCGACGAAGTTGAAGCGATCAATGAAATCGATCCGCTGCGTGGCGTTGTGCTACAGAAGCTATCGAAATGCTCCATCTATCCGGCATCACATTACGTATCCACCCGTGAAACGCTGGAGCGTGCGGTTGAGCAGATCCGCATCGATCTGGCAGAGCGTATCAGTTATTTCCGCTCGCAAAACATGCTGCTGGAAGAGCAGCGCATCGAACAGCGAACTTTCTACGATATAGAGATGATGGAGGAGATGGGGTTCTGCCACGGAATCGAAAATTATTCCCGCTATTTCGACGGTCGTCAACCTGGCGAGGCGCCGTATACACTGATTGACTACTTTCCGGAGGACTTTGTTCTGTTCGTGGATGAGTCGCATATCACCATTCCGCAAACCGGCGCAATGTACCGTGGTGACCGCTCACGTAAGGAGACGCTGGTAAACTACGGTTTCCGTCTCCCTGCCGCGCTCGACAACCGTCCGCTCAACTTCGAGGAGTTCCAGACCCGCATCCGGCAGGCGGTCTACGTTTCGGCGACGCCGGCCGATTATGAACTTGAAACGAGCGGCGGCGTGTTTGTTGAGCAGGTAATACGCCCGACTGGGCTGGTTGATCCGGTTATCGAGGTGCGACCGGTGACAGCGGGAAGACAAATCCCCCTAAATCCCCCTTTATTGAAGGGGGACTTAACACCTTATGTCGTTGATCTGAAGAGCTTGTCCCCCCCCTTCAATAAAGGGGGATCGGGGGGGATTTCTGTCGGTCAAGTGGACGACCTCCTGCACGAAGTACGAGAAACCGTTGCCCGTGGCGAACGAGTGCTGGTGACGACGTTAACCAAGCGGATGGCCGAAGAGTTGACCAATTATTATCGCGAACTGGGAGTCCGGATAAAATATCTCCATTCAGATATCGTCACCATCGAACGGATGCAGATTATTCGTGACCTCCGCATGGGGGAATTTGATGTGCTGGTCGGGATCAACCTGCTGCGCGAGGGGCTGGATCTGCCAGAGGTCTCTCTGGTCGCCATTCTTGATGCTGACAAGGAGGGGTTTCTCCGCTCCCAGCGATCATTAATCCAGACCTGCGGCCGTGCCGCCCGCAACGTCCATGGCCGGGTGCTGATGTACGGCGACAGCATCACCCGTTCCATGCAGGCCTGTATCGATGAAACTGGGCGGCGCCGGCTCAAGCAGCTCGCCTACAACGAAGAGCATGGCATCACACCTGAGACGGTTAAAAAAGGGTTGCGCAGCATTCTGGAGTCGATTGAAGAGAAGGATTATGTCACGCAACCGGCAGGAGTGGCTGAAGCGGGTGAGGAGTATCTGGCACCAAAAGAGATCCCTAAACTGGTGAAGAAGCTGCGCAAAGAGATGCTGGCAGCGGCCAAGGAGTTAAATTTTGAAAAGGCGGCTGTTCTGCGTGACCAGGTTAAAAAGCTGGAGGCGATGGAGTTGGCGTTGCGATAACGCTTTATGAGCTCAGATATTCCTCGATCTTCTCCGCTAGTGTTCTGTAAATACGACGGCACTCCTCTTCATTCTTCTCCAGCAGCGTCACCCGGAAACCCTGCAGCGGAGTGGAAAATGAAGAGAGAGGGACAACACAGATACCGGTTGTCGCCAGAATCTGATAGACGAAGCGTTTATCTGGAGAAACCCCCGGCTGGCTGATCAGCCCTTCGACAAGCTCCTTGACCTCCGGATTGGCAATCGGAATCGACTGGCGATTATTCAGCAGCCCATCTTTAAATGCCACAGCCATATAAAAGGCACCATTGGTCCGGTTCACCTGCAGTGCGGGAACCTTGCTGAGACAATCAAAGGTAATGTTGCTCATCCGTTCATAACTCAAGATACGCTGGGTCAGATAAGCCGCATACTCTGGGTGACGGACAATTTCAGGTATGACCATCTGCGGGAGAGTTGTAGAGCAGACCTCATTCATTTTTCCGGTAAGGATCAGATTGATATATTTTCGGAAGCGCTCATCTTTCTGGCCGTTGTACACTTCGATCCAGCCGCAGCGCGACCCTGGCCACGGGAATTCCTTTGAGATTCCTTTCAATGATATCGCGGGTACATCACCGATTACGTCACTTATCGGCACGGTGGTTTTGCCGTTATAAACGACGTTGATATATACCTCATCGGAAATTATGAACAGGTCGTTTTCACGGGCTACGGCAACAATCTCCTCCAGTAGTTCCTTCGTATAGACCATGCCGGTCGGATTGTCCGGATTGATCAGCATTATTGCGCAGATATTCGGATTGTAACGGACATTATTACGGAGATCCTCCATATCCGGGTACCAGTTGTTGTCCGGTTTCAACCGGAATAACGAGGGCGCAGCGTGCGCATGGCCGATTTCCCCAAGCGTATGGGTAGTGTAGGATGGCGACGGCATCAATACTCTTGCCTCCGGGCGGAGGCAACCATAAATTTTTGCAATGGCATCGCCCAAACCGTTAAAGAAGATAATGTCGTCAGGAGTGATCCGGACACCACCACGACTGTTGGTTGTTTCACAAATAAATTCGCGGGTTTCAAGTGCGCCACGGGTATGACAATATCCCCATGTACGATTATCCATGACCGCTTTGGCGACAATTTCCTTCATCCAGAGCGGAATTACCTCACCCTTGACAATAGGATCGCCGATATTTTCCCAGTTGATCTTGACCCCATGTTTCTGGAGTTTTTCAGCAACATTGACAATATTTCTGATTTCGTATGTCAGTTCGCCGGTTCCCGCTGGCACTAAATCAATTCTCATTCCTCACCTCACAAATAAAACAGATCGTAATAACCAACAAACCCTACTTAATTTTTATCGGCACCAACAGTCAGACGACCGTCATTATCACGCCAGCGCAGCCAGCCAAGCTGCCCTTTCTCGGTCAAGACCATCCCCCAGGAGTTATCCAGCTTCAGAAATTTGAACACCTGCCTGGGCGTCAACGTCGCGATCTGTTTTCCGTCAGGTCGCTGCAGCAACTGGTAATACTTCTGTTGCAAAGCGGGGAGCATTCGACCGGTATGCTGTTTCAGATACTGCTCCCAGGAGTTAAAGTACCCCTTATCCTGCGGGTTAATCCAGGCCTCTCGTCCGGCATCATCGAAAATAACCCGGAACCACCCACCTTTGCGGGCGGAAACAATCAGCGGTGTGCCACCCTTGTGCGAACCAAAGATCCATTCATTCCCGGTCAAAGCGGAGTCGTTCAGCAGTTGAATCCGTGAAAGCCCCGGTTCCTCGTACAACTGCAGTTGCAGATTCTGCTTCCGGGAAGCATCAACCGAAGGAAAAACCACCAGACCAATTCCAGCGTATGGCCGCATCTGCGGGGGCGCAGCAAAACCGATTGAGCCTGTCATGCCAAGAACGGAAAATATCAGAACTAATACAGAGCAGCGGCGATACATCAGTCAAACTCTTATTCTATCAGGCATCTGACCCGTTTCACCTAACGGTCCACCAGGGCAATCATATTGCCGTCAAAATCCTGAACGACCGCCATTTTACCCCATGGGCTGGATTCAAGCGGCTCCGCAAAATGAACTCCGGCATGTTTCAGAGAATCACAGAGCACAACAATATCTGCTACTTTAAGCGTGATCCCGGTATGTCTTCCGATAAGTCTTTGGGCATCTTCGTGCAATGCAAGCGAAACGCCGAGTGTCGTGGCAGCTCCGGGGAAAAACTCCATCAGCATTTCGCTCTGTCCCGCTAACGGCAGTCCGAGAAGATCGAGATAGAAAGATTTTGCTTTGGCAAGATCGGTGACAAATATTACGATATTTTTTAATGTAATTGACACGTCGCCCTCTCCTATTGCTGAGACAAACGATGAACGCACTCTACCATGAACCTGGCATTTGCAGGCGGAACCGTTGGCAGTATGCCATGACCGAGGTTGAATATATGGCCGGGACGCCCGGCATTCTCATCCAGAACCCGCTTGACCTCGCGCTCGATAATTGCCGGTGTTGCATAAAGTACGGTCGGATCAAGGTTGCCCTGAACCGCCATCTGTGAGCCAATAATATCCCTGGCAGCACCCAAACTCACATGCCAGTCAAGCCCCATCACGTCGCCACCGGCTTTCCTGACGCTCTCCAGCATCGCTCCGGAGCCTTTGACAAAGTGGATTACCGGCGTTGCCATGCGGTTCAGCCCGTTTATCAGCCTGACAGTGTGAGGCAGCACATACCGTTCATAATCGGCAGGCGAAAGAATCCCCCCCCAGGTGTCAAATATCTGGATACATTGTGCTCCGGCGGCAATCTGGGCGTTCAGATATTCAATGCTCATGGTGGTAATTTTTTCCATCAGCGCCGCATAGACATCAGGTGCCGCATACATCATCTGCTTGATCCGGGCAAAATCCTTGGAACCTTTCCCTTCAACCATATAGCAGGCCAGTGTAAAGGGTGCGCCGCCAAAACCGATCAACGGCACTTTTCCAGCCAGTTCGCGGCGCAGTATTTTAATCGTTTCAAGTACGTAGGGGACATCTTGCTCCATCTGCGGAATACGCAGTTTTTCAACATCCGCCATGCAGCGGATCGGGCTTTCAAAGACCGGTCCGGGGACAAAATCAAGCTTCATACCCATCGGCTCAACAGGAGTCAGGATATCAGAAAACATGATTGCGGCATCAACGCCAAGATAATCAACCGGCTGAATAGTTACTTCCGCTGCTAATTCAGGGGTTTTACACAATTCAAGAAACGTGCATTTTGAACGAACCGCCATATACTCCGGCAGATAACGACCGGCCTGGCGCATAAGCCAGACTGGGGTTCGATCTACCGGTTTACCCCAACAGGCATCGAGAAATCTCATATTCATTGTGTTGCTCCTCAATAACGCCCAACGGCGCAGAAATTAGTCCAAAACAGCACGGCATTCTAAGTTTAACGGCGTGAGAAGTCAAATTATTTGAGTGCGGCGGCGACATGACTTCATGCCGGCTCAATCGTGAACTTTCTTTTCCCGTACACGACAAGATCACCGGGATACAATTTGCGGCCTCGGCGAAGTTCGACTTCGCCATTGACAGAAATATACCCTTCGGCAATCATCATCTTCGCCTCACCACCTGAAGATACTGCGTTTTCCGCTTTTAAGAAGCTGTCCAGCTTTATGAATGGTGTCGTTATCCGCATAAAATATATTGCACTCCTGCTGTTGTTGTACCACTATCTGTCGTTCGGAAACAAAGGAAAAATCGGAGGAGTATTATGTCAGCAATAATCGAAATAATTCAGGCAGATATCACTACGCTGGCAGTGGAAGCGATTGTTAATGCCGCCAATAATTCCCTGCTTGGCGGCGGGGGAGTTGACGGTGCCATCCACCGGGCAGCCGGTCCATTGCTGCTGCGGGAGTGTGCCGCTCTTCAGGGGTGTGAAACCGGGGATGCCAAAATCAGCGGCGGCTACAATCTTCCCGCGAAACATGTCATCCATACCGTCGGACCGATCTGGCAAGATGGAAACCACGGCGAGCCGCGTCTGCTGGAATCCTCATACCGACGCTGCTTTGAAGTGGCGCATCAGCATGGCCTGAAAAGCATGGCCTTTCCCGCCATCAGCTCCGGGGTCTATGGTTATCCGATGCGTGAGTCCGTCGTTATCGCGCTCGCTGCGGCTCTGGACGCTCGAGAGAAGTACCCTGAGCTGGAGCGGATTATCTTCGTCCAGTTCAGCGCGGGGGCACAGCAGGTCTACCGAGATGCCGCCATACGGTTGGGGATAGCGCATCTGACCCCCGAATAGGATTTGACTTGAAAGACTGTTTCAAGCGATACACCAGCTTGGAGTATAGCGGCAGGGACGGTGTTATCTATTTATCTATTTGACGAATTAGAAAAATAAATAACAGCGTTCCGCTAGACTGATACCTGATATATACGGAATCAAAGCAAATTTGCTGCCAACTCGGCCAATTCGGAGCGTTCCCCCTTGGTCAGAGTCACATGCGCGGCGATTCGCTCCCCCTTGAATTTTTCCACCAGATAAGTCAAGCCGTTGCTGGATGAATCTACATACGGGTTGTCAATCTGGTATGGGTCGCCGGTCAGCACGATCTTGGTTCCTTCGCCGACTCTGGTAACAATCGTTTTGATCTCATGCGGAGTCAGGTTCTGGGCTTCATCAACAATCAGATATTGATTCGGAATCGATCTGCCACGGATATAGGTGAGCGGTTCAATGTCAAGTAGCCCCATCGCTATCAGCTCTTTGTACCCCTTGCTGTGCCGTTTTTCTGATTCATGCCCGGAGATCAGCAACTCGACATTGTCAAAGATCGGCTGCATCCACGGGGTCAGCTTTTCTTCTATATCACCCGGCAGAAAACCGATATCGCGCCCCATAGGGAACACTGGACGCGAAACCAGCAGCCGGTTATAGACATTCTCTTCAGCCGTTTTATGAAGCCCGGCGGCAATGGCAAGCAGCGTCTTGCCGGTACCGGCCTTACCCACAAGCGTCACCAGCTTTATGCTGTCATCCATCAGAACATCCAGGGCAAACGATTGTTCCCTGTTACGCGGAAAGAGGCTCCATATCCCCTCCTTCGGCACTTTTCGCACTGGGACAATGCGGGCATTATCGGGACTGTTACGGCAGATTGCCGTATGATTCGGATTGCCGCTGTCAACTATGGTAATAAACTCATTAGGAGCCAGCTCTGCCGGAGTTTCAAGCCATCCCTGGCCATAAAAACGATCAACGGCATCGGGCGGCACTTCTATAATCCGGGTTCCGGAATAAAGATCCTGTATATCTACTTTATCGTTCTCATAATCTTCCGCTGTCAAACCGATAACATCAGACTTTATGCGCAGATTGGAATCCTTGGTCACAAAAATTGTTATCGCATCAGGAAAACGATCACGAACATCCTGGGCAACAGCAATAATCCGGTTATCGCCATTATCTACTCGCAGATCAACTGGCAGATTCTTGAAATATTTTTCAGCAAACATCTCGATTCGCAATGTTCCACCACCCGGCATGGTAACACCCGAAGCAAGTGAACCTTTTTCGCGCATCGAATCGAGAATCCGTGACACCATACGGGCGTTTCGACCGGTCTCGTTCATATCTTTCTTGAAACGGTCAACCTCCTCAATAACGGTAATCGGGATAATTATGTTGTTGTCTTGAAATTTAAACATTGACTGAGGATCGTGAAGCAATACATTCGTGTCGAGGATAAAATTTTTCATGCGGGTCCCTTTTTTGAAATACGAGATGTCGGCAGAGTGCCGGATTTACTA
>CAYQMO010000028.1:14204-25115 GCA_964418315.1 uncultured Geobacter sp.
GGTTTTATCCGCGAATTTTACTGATGCAGTGTGCAACGGCCTTAGCAAACAGAGCAATCTCATCGCTGGTCGTAAACCACCCAGGGCTTATCCGCACCGTTCCATCCGGCAGCGTCCCCAGTGTCCGGTGCGCGAGCGGCGCACAGTGGATTCCGGCACGCACGGCGATATCAAAGCCGTGATCAAGCTCTGTGGCCAGAAGTGCCGAATCAACACCGGTTGCGGTAAAAGAGAGCAGCGCACATCGATCTGACAGGTCAGTCGGACCCTGGATCGTAACGCCAGGAATCTTTCGCAGCGCCTCTTCTGCCTGATTAAGCAGCGCCAGTTCATGAAGGCGAATGGCAGGTAGTCCGATATCAGCAATAAATTCAATTCCGGCCAGCAGCCCGGCAACGCCGGGGAGATTGTGCGTACCAGCCTCAAATGCATCCGGCATGACCGGTGGATGTTCCTCAGCCATCGAATGAGTCCCTGTTCCACCTTGAATAAGCGGTTTGAGCGATACGTGCGGCGCAGTATACAGCAGTCCGGTTCCAGGCGGTCCCAGCAATCCTTTGTGCCCCGGAACCGCAAGCAGGTCGATATGGTATTTTTCTACGTCGATCGGCAGATAACCGGCCGACTGCGCCGCATCAACCAGAAACAGCGAGCCGTGAGCGCGACAAACCTCCGTCAACTGCTGCAGCGGCTGGATGGCACCACAGACGTTTGAAACATGGCTTACGGCGATCATGCGGGTATTCGGCTTCAGAACACGAGTAATTTCCTCAACTGAAACCACACCGTCAGAACCTGCCGTGATTATAGATACTTCGACGCCGCGCTTTTGCAGTGCATAGAGCGGTCGTAAAAGAGAGTTGTGTTCCATGGATGTTGTAATTACGTGATCGCCGCCAACCAAAGTCCCCTGCAACGCCAGATTCAGCGCTCCGGTTGCGTTGTGAGTAAAGACGATCCGCGACGAGTCCGCAATAGAAAAAAAACTGGCGGCCGTCTCACGTGCCTGAAAGAGAAGGCGTCCAGCTTCCAGTGACTGCCGATATCCGCCTCTACCGGGGGAAGCACCGACACTGCGCATGGCATGGAGAACAGCGTCATGGACGGAGTCAGGTTTCGGAAAAGATGTTGCAGCATTATCGAGATACACGAATAAATATCCTTACGGTGTCAGTTGCGGTTTTTCGTTCAACCAGGGATACATCTGGACTATACCGATATTTTTATCCTGGGACTGATCATAAATCTTTTGACTGATCTTCCCTTGATCCGTAGTTCCCCACCAGTTTTGCCGCACAGTAACACTCTCGCTTCCGGCGTTGTACAGATTAAAGCCACCGTTACCACTGAAGGCATTATTCATAAGGAGCGCCAATCCGCCTTCAGTACGTACAGCATCCTGGCTATTATCAGCAAAGAGGCAGCGCTGGATTTTAACGCGTGAGCCAAGAAGATGAAGGGCGGACTGCTTGTTGCGCTGAAAACTGGTCATGAACAACTGACCTTCACCCCCTTTAATAATTGCGCCAAGCTCATTTCCTGAGATATCTCCACCGGTAATTTTTATCCGACAGTCGCTGATTTCAAGCCCTGACCGCAGATTATTGATTATTTTAGCCGTTGAGAGGAGAACAGCGGAGGAATAAAACAGGGCAGCTCTTTGACAGGAGGATATTGTAATACCCCTGGCTTCGAATTCGCTGGTATGAACTTCGATTCCGATCGCTGAGTCAGTAACCAAACTATCGCTCATCTGTACAACACTGTCGTATGCCAGTAGTCCTACCTGAGCATGTTCAATAGATACCGATGTCAGGGTTATGCTGGAAAAACGGGCATCAACGCCGCTCTGAGCAAATTTGATGCGACACCGCTCAAGCAGGTTCCGTTTTTCAGTCGAGAGCAGGATAATGCCGCCCCACTCACCTCTGGTTGGCGTAGCGGAATCGGATGTAAAAAGAATAGGTTTTTCAATAGATCCAGCAGCTTGGATTCTCCCCTGCACAACAAGGCTCGGAAGATGACCGGATAAGGTTTTTGCAAAACGTACCACGGTCCCAGGCTCAATGCGCAAAGTAGCCTGAGGAGCAACGACGACAAAACCGCGCACAAAAACCGCCCCACGCCAGGTTACATCCTCCGAAATAACCGCCTCGGTATATACGCTGCTTTTCTGTTCAGCAGCCTGTGAAAACAGTGGCATCCAGACAATAAGGCAGATTGAAAAAAACAGTTTCACAAAGACTCTCCTTGAATCGGTAAGAACACGAATTCCGCCAGCAAAGTATCATTTCAATGCAGTCAAGGTCAACTGCATATCCTGCCATTCATTCAATAAGAAAGGGGCTTAACTCGACGTCAAGCCCCTCTCAAAATTTGTCCAGATTGTTTTATGAATCAGTTATTTTATACAGGCAGCGGCGATATCCTGACCAACTTTTTGAATATATGTCATATAAGAAGTATTAGTTAGACTAGGTATCATCTGCGCCAAATCGATTGTGATCTTTTTGCCGCCAATCAGATAATACGCTAATCCCGTGGGGTTCGTCTGACTAACGCAGTATGTAACGGTACCGCAGTTACCTGGAATAGGGATGCTCGTAGTTGCAGTTGCACCCACATAACCGGTTTCGCATGTAGCTGTTGTTACACTAACAGTAACACCCGGCAGGTTTTTTATGGTTGATGAATAAGAAGTGAAAATAGAACTTTTGTCTTTTATACCACTCATACTTCCGTTGACTAGTGTTTTGGTTCCATCAGCACTCTTTATAGTAACAGTACCATCCGTGACGGTCACTTTGATGTCTCTGAAAAGTGCGTCAACATCTTTGTCGATAGTAATAGCCCCGCTTTGGAAATCAGGCGCCGTCAACTTATACTTGGCGTAAAGAGTCGCAAGCTGTGAATTGAGATTGGTTTTGGCTGTTTCCATATCTGCTTTTATTTTTGTCAGATTAAGGGTTGCACGGTTCGTGGAGTAACTTGCAAATACGGCCGCGCCTGAATTTGCGTTAAAAACTGAGCGTGCAACGAGGTCGGTCAATGGGTTTACATTGGCCGTCCCTTTTTCTGTTGCAACTGAATAGAAGCTTCCGGCATTGATGAAAAACGGCGGCGTCAAACCTGTAACATCTACGGAATAGAAACCTGTTGAAGGGGCAGCAGGTGTGCTTTTCAAGACACGCTTGGAATCTTGCAGAGTAACCGTCCCGGGGTAAGGCGCACCGTTAGACGCTGTTCCGGAAACAGTTTCTGGCACGGCGGCAGCCGACGGACCAGCACTGTTGATATTATTATCGCCACTGCATCCGCTCATTGAGACAAGTGAAACAACCGACACACCCAACAAAAGTCTGGTAATAATTGATCGCATATCGTTCTCTCCTTTTGGTTGCATTGCAACCTGATTTAGTGTTTGCGCAATTAAGCACAGAACATTATTTACCACAAGAATTTTTTCACAGAAATTTTTCAAATTATAGACTTTAAAAAAGCCATTTGCCTTGAATAGCAAAGCCTCGACATCAAGTACAGGTGGAACTTCGTACGCGACCTTGGCTGTTTGTGTCGGCAGTCACTCTTTTCTGACCGTGACAGGAAGATTTTTCATAAAAAACCAGGCAAGCGGCGGCAGTACTACCAGAAATCCAATCAACAGACACTGAAACGCTTGCCTGACGCCGCTTCTGTCAGCCAGCAGACCGACGAGCGGACCGGTGCAGACGAATAGCACCCGGAAGCAGAGCGACTGGAGCGAAAGAATGCCGGCTCGGTTGGCAGACGGGCACTCCTTTTGTGTCAGGTTAAGCATCATCGGCCCTCGCAACCCTCTCATGCTCGTCAGCAGATAATAGAAGAGAAATCCCCACATTCCCCCGGCAATTCCCAACCCCAGGTACCCCACAGCGATCAGAATCAGAAACAGCAGCACCATGAAGCGCTCACCAAGAAAGCCGTTGGCGCGATGGCTGGTCAGGGAGAAAAAGGCTACGGTCAGGTTGGCCACGCACCAGACCGGGCCGAACCAGGTTAACGGCACTCCGGCATGCTGCATATACGGTTGAATCAGCCATACGGGATAGAATGAAGAAATCCCCAATACCGAGTTAAGCAGAATTGTGTAGCGAAGGCTTTTATTCTCCACAAAGGCATAGCGTGCAATGCGCCACGCCTCGGCAAGATGCTTCGAGTGCGGCGCAATTTTTCTCGGCGGCTCGACCATGGAATGAGTGAGCAGGAGTGCCAGAAACCAGACGCCGATCTGCAGGAAAAACGGCAGCAGTGGCGCGTAGGCATAAAGCAAGCCGGCAAAGAGTGCTCCGAGCGCTTCTCCACCCTGGGCGTAGCCGCCCATGCGCCCCTGATGCCGATCATATTGATGCTCCAACTCCTCCTGTTTTAATGTCTCGTAGAGCAGGGCGCTGTCTGAGCCGCTGATAAATGCCAGGGAAGTTCCGATCAGGATCTCGGCGACCATGACATCTGCGAAACTGCTTGCCACCGTATAGACCCCCCAACCGGCAAGGCCGAGCAGAGAGGCGAGGGAGAGAGAGACACGATAGCCTATCCGGTCGCTGATATAGCCGCTCGGATACTCCATTACCACCATTGAGACCGAGAGAATCCCCTGCAGCAGCAGAATCTGCGTAAGCGAAAGGCCGATATGATCCTTCCAGAACAGGGTGATGATCGCCATCGGGAAAAGAGTCATCTGCAGAAAGGAGAAGGCGTACAGTTTTTTGATGTTGGCGCGGGTGGTTTTC
Organism: uncultured Geobacter sp.; assembly: GCA_964418315.1. Taxonomy (GTDB): domain Bacteria; phylum Desulfobacterota; class Desulfuromonadia; order Geobacterales; family Pseudopelobacteraceae; genus JACRCG01. The sequence continues at coordinate 18,974 of CAYQMO010000028.1, forward strand.
ATAAGAGGGATACTTGTGGTGCAAAAGGGTGCATACAATAAAAGCTCGGTTTACAGCAGACTCGTCCGGGTCTTTATCAGATCCCGCAACTCGAACCGCTTGATCTTTCCGGTGGCGGTTTTAGGGAGTTCGTCAATAAAACGCAGCCAGCGCGGATATTTGTAAAGCGCCAGATTCGCTTTCACATACTCTTTCAATTCATGTTCCATCGCCTCAGATGGTAGATGCTGTTTATTGAGTACGACAAAAGCCATCGGCTTTATCAGGTTTTCTTCGTCCGGTGCACCAATTACGGCACACTCAAGAACCGCCGGATGTTCGATCAGGCAGGACTCAATTTCATTTGGCGATACCCAGATTCCGCCAACCTTGAGCATGTCGTCCGTGCGTCCGGCGCAGTAGAAATAACCCTTTTCATCACATCTGTATTTGTCGCCGGTATTAATCCAGTGACCCATTATCGTCTGCCTGGTTTTCTCATGTTTATTCCAGTACAGGGCGGTAGCGCTATCACCCTTGACCAGAAGTGTGCCAATTTCTCTAACGGGGAGATCATGCATGTTCTCATCAACAATGCGCGCTTCGTAGCCAGGCACAATTTTTCCGGAGCTTCCGGGAACGATTTCCCCCGGTCTGTTCGAGATGAATATATGTGCCATCTCGGTGGAGCCGATGCCGTCGAGGATATCCAGTTGAAAGCGTTCTTTCCAGCGATGCAGATAGGCTGGCGGCAGCGCCTCTCCTGCTGAAACACACAAACGCACACCATCCATGGCTCCTTGATCTCCAAGCATCTGTCCGTACAGAGTCGGCACGCTGAAGAACAGGGTTGGATTATGGCGGTGTACTGTATCAAACACATGTGCCGGAGTCGGTCGCTGCGGCAGGTAAACTGCCGTAGCCCCTACGTCAAAAGGAAAATAGAGACCATTACCTAGTCCATATGCGAAGAACAGTTTCGCAGCAGAGAAGAATACGTCGTTTTCCCTGATGGCGAGAATCTTTGCCCCATATGTTTTGGCACAATACACCATGTCATGCTGTAGATGGACCGTCCCTTTGGGAGAACCGGTTGAGCCTGAACTGTACAGCCAGAAACAGGCGTCGTCCCGGCAGGTCGGAGCGGTTTCCAGCGCTACAGATTGTTCGCTGAGAAGCTCAGTCAGACACAAATCGCCGTCGGGTGCGCTGCCGTTGGCAACTATGATCTGCCTCAAAAAGCGCAGATTCGCACGGATCGGCTCAATCTGATCAAGCAGCGATGCTTCTACCACCAACACCCTCGCTCGACTGTCGTTCAGGTAGAACTGGAAGTCCTGTGAGCGATTCATCGTATTAAGGCATATCGGAACAGCTCCGATCTTGATGGCTCCGAAGAACGTCTGCGGGTAGATTTCCGTATCCAGCAGCAGCAGGGCAACCCTCTCCTCCATGCGTACATCAAGTGACAGTAACAGGTTGCCGAAACGGTTCACACCTTCCTGAATCTGACGGTAGGTAAATTTACGCTCTTCACACAGTACGGCAACTTTTTCACCTCTTCCTTCACGAACGTTACGATCGACAAAGTAGTCAGCAGCGTTGAAAGATTCAGGCAGATCCAGATTGTATGGCATGATTGACCTCCCACGGAATTTTGTCGTGAAATCAAAGTACTACATGGTTTTTGTCGCCAAACGGAATAAATCGGTATTGTGGTAATGATTTGCCACTATACAAAACATAATGAATCTTGTCGACAAAAAGTGACATAATTAAGTTACTATTGGAAATAGAATTGCTATACATTTAATTGCAGAAGTGAAGTCCAACGCGGTGGTGAATTAAATGGAAAAACAACTTGCCGACTTGTATCAACAAAAACTGACGACAGCAGATGAAGCGGTGCGCCATATTCAATCAGGGTGGCGGGTATTTATCGGCTCCGGATGCGCTGTGCCGATGCAATTAGTTGCCGCCCTGAGCAGAAACGCCTTGAGGTTCAATGATGTTGAGCTGATTCAGCTTCTTTCACTCGGTGAAGTAGATTATATAACTGATGAAAATTCGGGGCATTTACGCCACAACTCTTTTTTCATAAGTGATAACATCCGGCAGGCAGTACGCGAAGGGCGCGCAGATTATACCCCGATATTCTTAAGCGAAATTCCGGAACTTATCCGCTTCGGGCAGAGGGGTAACCAGGCGGCGTTACTGCAAGTATCGCCACCAGACAAACATGGCTTCTGCAGCATGGGAATCAATGTTGATATTCAACGTGCCGCAGTGGATCGCGCCAAGCTGGTGATAGCCGAGGTAAACCGGCAGATGCCGCAGACGTATGGTGAAACGTACGTACACATCAGAGACATCGATTTTATGGTAGAAGTTGACCGGCCGATTTTAGAGGCCATTGCCCAGGAGCCTGATGATGTTGAACTGCAGATCGGTTACCAGATTTCGCGGCTTGTTGAAAACGGCAGTTGTCTGCAGATGGGTATCGGCACCATACCGAGTACGGTTTTAAATTTCATTGCCGATAAGCGCGATCTCGGCATACATACCGAGATGTTTAGTGATGCCCTGATCCCGCTGATAGAGGGGGGCAATATTACCAATCGTTTGAAAGCTGTCCATCCAGGCAAGGTGGTTACCAGTTTTGTGAGCGGCAGCAAAAAATTGTATGATTTTGTTGACGGCAATGCCGGCATTCAATTTTATCCGTCCGATTTCGTAAATAATCCCCGGGTGATCTCCAGCAACGACAGGGTGGTGGCGATTAATTCGGCACTCCAGGTGGATCTTACCGGCCAGATATGCGCCGACAGCATCGGTTACCGGTTTTACAGCGGCATTGGCGGTCAGGTGGATTTTATCCGTGGAGCAGCCATGAGTCGTGGCGGCAAGCCGATTGTTGCTATCAGAAGCACTACGAAAGAAGGCGCAATCAGTAGAATAGTTCATCGGATCGATGATGGTTCCGGCGTTGTAACCAGTCGGGGCGATGCTCATTACGTGGTGTCCGAATACGGGGTCGCCTATCTTCACGGCAAGACCATCAGAGAGCGTGCCCTGGCGCTGATTTCCATAGCTCACCCCGATTACCGTCAGGAATTACTAGAATTTGTGAAGCAGAAGCATTATGTTTACGAAGATGAGCAGGTTTGGCAGCAGGCGCTGGATAATTATCCGAAGAAATTTGAGGAGAGCAGGTCTTTTGGCGGCATCAATATTTTAATTAGACCACTCAAGGCCACTGATGAAAGGACGCTCCAGGAGTTTTTCTACAGCCACAATGCGGATACCATTCTCAACCGATATTTCGGGCAGAAACGTCAACTTGCTCACCTCGAAGCGGCAAAGCTGGTCTGCGTCGATTACCTGAACCGGATGGCTTTGGCAGCATTTTTGCGTGAGGAGAAATCAGAGTCAATCGTTGCTGTAGCGCGGTATGTAGTCAACCCACGTACCAATCTGGGAGAGACCGCTGTTGTAGTACACGAAAATTACCGCCGAATGGGATTGGCACAATATCTGCTCGGGCAGTTGGAAAGCCATGCCGTAAGTCAAGGTGTTGACGGATTTTTTTCAGAAATACTTCCTACCAACAAAGCAATGCTGAGTTACCACCGAAAACTGGGGCATCAATTGGTTTATTCCCAGGAGGCGAACACCTTCCATATGGAATTTCGCTTCAATGCACAATTTCCTCTTCCAGGCGGTGGGTAATATGGACGCGTTGACGCTCTTTGTCCGAGATCATTCAGGCTGTATGACTATTTTTCATTTTGGGTGTGTTCTTGCACAAACAACATCGTAAGGCTTCCCCCTAAAATCATTCATGTAAGTATACCCCATGCCGGCAGCGGTACATTTACTGATTTTGGCATCTAACTCTGCCTGGCTGACGTTAGAGCAGCCAGCGAGCAGTAACACCAAGGGTAATAATATAAAAATTTTCAATTGCCACCTCTTCTTCAGATATTTTTTGGGCGCTTATTATCAGTTTAACGAGGAATTTTTGCAACAATCAATTACACAATCAATTACAAGGAGAACATGAAATGATCAATTTTATTGTCAACCAATCACTCTGCACCAAATGCGGCGCCTGCGTAACCGACTGTCCGGCAATGATCATTGCCATGGAAAACGGCTACCCGGCTATCAGCACCGAAAAAGAGGCCGCCTGCTACAAGTGCCAGCACTGCCTGACTGTCTGCCCGACCGGTGCAGTGTCAATTCTTGGGCTCAAACCTGCCGGCAGCCGTACACTGGCCGGAGGGTATCCCGCACCGGACAACGTAGAAATGTTGATTAAGGGGAGGCGCTCGGTGCGCCGCTATAAAGATGAAAACCTCGATCCGGCACTGCTGCAACATCTGCTCGAAGTGGTCGGGCACGCACCAAGCGGCATGAATTCCCGGCAAGTCCGTTTCACCGTCGTTGACGACAAGGATAAGATGGCGAAGCTGCGCGAAGAGGTGATGTCCGGACTGGTTCAGATAGTGCGGGATAACGCTCTTCCTGAGGGGTTGAGCTATTATGCCGACTTCATCTCTATGTGGGAAAAGAGCCGGTTTGACGTTATTTTCCGTGGTGCCCCGCACCTGCTGATAACCTCTGCACCAAAGAGCGTGGCAACGCCACTACCGGACTGCCTGATTGCACTCTCATACTTTGAGCTGTTTGCCCAGGCGAATGGTGTCGGCACGGTCTGGAACGGACTTGCCAAGGTGGCTATCAACGACCTGCTGCCAGGTATTCGTGAGCGTCTGGGTATTCCGGCTTATCACCTTATCGGCTATGCCATGGCCTTTGGCAGACCAGCAGTTCATTATTCAAGAACTACCCAACATGGGGCGATCATCCACCGGGTGTGATACACCGACTATCCCAGATTCACTTCGTAGAAACGACAAATGGGATGACTCACGGCATCCCATTTGCTTTATTCTCTCCACCCTGTCGTCAGCTTTAAGGGCCTCCGGCGAGTTCCTTAATTGTGGGTTTCAGTATACTGCTTCAGGCAGACCCGCGTACAGAGGGCAGCACACCACAGCAGGGAGCGATCCCCTTTCTATTCAGCATTCCGCCCGGGCGCATCATCCAACGGGCAGGGTAGAGAGAACAAGTACTGGTCAATTATTACACCCATGATTTGAACAATTCAAGCGTTTTGTAGATAATTTCAGCGGTTCTGGAGAAAATCTGTCAACTGGCTTATTTCGCTCATCATTTTTTCAAAGCCAGGAAACGTTAAAGATTGCGGGCCATCTGAAAGCGCTTTTTCAGGTTCAGGGTGGACTTCCACCAGTACGCCATCCGCTCCGGCAACCAGTGCGGCTTCAGCCATCGGCACCACCAGAGAGCGTTTTCCGGTTGCATGGGATGGATCAACCATGATCGGCAGATGCGACAACTCCTTGATCAGCGGGACTATCGAAAGATCAAGAGTGTTACGGGTTGCCGTTTCAAAGGTTCGAATTCCCCGTTCGCAAAGAATAACTTGGTCGTTTCCTTCCGCAAGAATATATTCCGCCGCCGCCAGAAATTCCTCCACAGTGGCACTCATCCCTCGTTTCAGGAGCACCGGCTTAGGGATTCTTCCAACTTCACGGAGAAGATCAAAATTCTGCATGTTGCGGGCACCAATCTGCAGCAGGTCAGCATACTCGGCAACCAGGGCGACATTATCTGGACTCATGACCTCCGTCACAATCGGCAGGCCGCTCTCTTTGCCGGCAATTGCCAGGAGTTTTAGCCCCTCTTCCCGCAATCCCTGAAAGGTATGCGGACCGGTGCGAGGTTTGAAAGCACCGCCTCTCAGCATATCTCCGCCGCACTGCTTGACAAACAGCGCCGTCTTGACAATCTGTTCCAGGCTTTCCACTGCACATGGGCCACCGACTACGACCGGACGACATCTTCCGCCGACTCTAATGCCGGCAACATCAACGATCGTATCTTCCGGGTGGAAATCACGCGAAACCAGCTTGTAAGGTTTTGAAACGTGTATAACCCGCTGTACGCCGGGCAGTTCCAGTATTTTGCTGTCATCCACATATCCGTGGTTTCCCAGAACACCGATGGCGGTCCGTTCACTCCCCGGTATCGGCTCAGCACGAAAACCCATTTCCTGCACAATTCGGGATATCGCATC
>CAYQMO010000029.1:0-25081 GCA_964418315.1 uncultured Geobacter sp.
TGTTACTGCGGTGAGCAGCCAAATCAGACTTTACTTCGGCCAAATCAGCCCTCACTTCGGCAATTTCATCAGAGAGACGCTTCTCAACAGTATCAAGGCGTTTACTCAGCCCCATTACCTTGCTATCAACAACAGCAATATCATGTTTCAGCTCAATCCGCAGCTCATCAACTTTGGTATCAATCTTTTGATTAAGTGTCTGAAAAGCTTCAAGAGTAATCTGGAACTTACTATCAATAGATTCAAGCAGTATTTCAAGATGATCTTGCTGCATAACAACCTCCAAATTTTGCGTGGCGAGAATGTAGCATAGTCGCTTGCATTCGTCAAAGGAAAGACCAATGAACTACCCTGCAGCAAGCTGTGAGGTAGTTCATTAATTAATCTCTGCCCATGGGTTATGAAGTGTCAGGCCGTCAATATGGAGGAAGTCCTTGGAATTTCTAGTGGCAAGCGGCAGTTTGCGGCTTAACGCAATCGCGGCAATCTGTGCGTCTTAGAGTACCCCCAGTGATTGCGTTGGTATCAATGTACACAATGATTTTAGCCACAGCAAGTCAAAATGAGAGCCCCGGGTAGACCCGAGGCTCTCATTTGCAGTGTTACCCTTTTCCACCGGATCCAAAGGGAGAATCTACTCAACCTTTCTGATCGTCGGTGTACCCTCGTAGCCGCTCTGAATAGTTACTCAATTTTTTTAATAACGAGCCTGCTGACACCTTTGTCGAAAATGCCCTCTTCCTTGGCGACAACTTCCAGCATAAACAGTTCGTGACTGGTATTGTCATAGGCAAAGTCGGCCATATAATAGTCTGTCGGCTTGGTGTGCCATTTTTCATGCAGAACGGAACCGTTCCAGGAAAAACTGTACAGACTGCTGCCGGAATAGTAATGTTTGTTACGCATGAACCAGGATTCGGTATTCTTCGGCACCAGCAGATCCCCTGCAGCCGTTATCACCATGCGGGGTTCAAGGAACACCTTGCGTTTCGCGTCATCACTGGCCGGATCACGCTCGGCCCCCCAGAAAAACATTTCGCTGCCGCCGAACTCCTCACTGCTTTTCCAGAGTTCATCAAGCCCGGGGGTAAATACTCTCAGATATCCGCTCCGGTCTATAATGACCGGATTTTTCTCACCTTTGCTCCCTTTGAGAACCATGAAATTATACAGGTAGCCCTCGTGCGGCAGTTTGACGTCATCCTTCAGAATGTAATCATTCCCCGATTTGACCAGTTCCGCCACGGCACCGGAAAATTTATTACTGCCCGACATCATCTGAGCATACAGTTTTGGCACGCCGCTGCCGGTTGTAACAGTTCTGAAAAGGTACGGCAACGGTCCGGCGATCTTTTTAAGGGTTGTGCCGTCAACCGTCCAGACCTGCGATTTCAGCAGGTCATTAGCCATCATAGTGACATAAATCTCCGGAGTACCGTCACCATCGAGATCGGCCGTATCGACTGACAGCAGCTTTTCATAGACCTTATAGGGTATTTCAGCCAGCAGCTTCAGTTCTGTTCCCAACCGGTAGTAGCGCAGTGTGTAACTTCCAGTGACAAACAGTTCCCGCTCTCCGCTCGGCAGCGTCCGGCCAAGTGCCATGCTGCCTGCGGCGCCATCAAGTTTGAAAAAGGTTGGGCCAGATACCGCTGCGGGGGCAGGTTGCGTCGATTTGATGATATCGGGAGCGGCAACCGGCACCGGCACTGCTGCTGCAACCGGAACCGGCACGACTGCTGCTGGAACCGGCGCGGCTACGGCAGCTCCTTTTTCAATGCCATCCGTCAAGCTCTTTGCCAGCGCGGTTATCGCCGGAATCAGATCGTCCACACTTTTGCCCTGGCTGAAGGCGCGCGTAACTACAGCTCCAGAACTGTTGGTCACCGCCGCATCAAGACTGAACATGGCGCCGCTCTGCAGATAACTGCCGGAGACCTGCAATGCAGCGCCATCCGGTTTGGTAACTGTTGTAATCTTGTCACCGGCAAGGCGTGACAGCAGCAGGGTTTGGATGGTGGACTTCGTCTCGGCAGGTTTGTCTGCGCCGCTCACGCTAAACTCGGCAATGTATGTCGTAAGTGGCGCGCTCCAAGCCGTGCAGGTTGTGGTGATAACAAAAAGAACAGCCAGGGGTATAAGATACAACTTCATAGTGACTCCATGATTATGGTAGTGGGGAAAGCCCGCCACTCAATATCCGGTAAAGAGTAAATCCAGTGCCGCAATTATCACATCACGCTTGTCTTTCACTGAACAAACTTTTTTGCCACAGATTATGGCTACTAAATGTGGCCACATACTACGTCACGGAGCATATTCACACAAGACTTATTTACACAAAAAAGAGCAGGATTTCTCCCGCCCTTTTCAGGACTGCCACGCTCATCAATCAATTAAATCGATTAGAAATCAAGCTGGAATTTTGCACCGGCGTAAGTACTGCTGCCTTGTTTTTTATCACTTTTGTCTTTCATTTCATCTAACAGTGAAATTTCCGGGGTGAGAGAGAAATTTTTTGCAACCGTGATCGGCGCGTTGACCGTGTACTGCATTCTAGTGTCACGTTTTGCCCAAGTTGTGTTCTTATCGCTAGCTCCACCTACAATAGCCTGAGCCGTTACCATTGGAGAGATGGTGTATCCTGCCTGTACATAACCTTCAAACCTATTTGTGTTTTTAACTGAAGTACCAGAAAGCGTGTAACCGGCACCACTGAAATTCATGTCACCAAGGTTCGATCCATACCCCAGGTTGACCTTCAAGGCAACAGGACCGCTCATCAAGGAGGCCCGTGTATAGACGAGGAAAGAGTTGATGTTTTTGTTAACAGTTGCAGTCTCATTTTTATACGTCTGAAATTCGAAGCCAGCACCGTATCCGACACCCCCAGCCTTGCCATCATAACCGGCATTCAACCTCGGCAGCAATAACTTGAACTTGTCTGAAGTCAGTGTCTTTACAGTTGGCTGAACGATAGCAGCATAAAGGCCGCTGTTGGCCTGGTATCTGATCTGCGGGGTGCGACCACCGTAGAAGTTACCCCATCCGCCGTTACTCGGGGTATCGTTCGTGATCACTCCGGAAGGGTTCCAAGACTTGGTATAGTCCTGACCAACGAGGAGCGTGCCGCCACTCATCTTGTAAGTACCGTAGACAAGACGGTTATATATGTTACCTGCATTCTCATTTATCCCCATTTCAATCACAAAACCAAGATCACCACTCGTTCCTTTTACGCCAAAACGGGTTGTGGCAGGCATCTTCAAGAAGAAGTCAGTGTTGGTTTTGCCGGAGGTATTGGCAGAGATTTCCTTACTATCCGACTGATAGCCGGTTAGTAAACGGACAGAACCAAACGGTGTAATTTCTGCCATTGCCGGAATAGCCAGTGCGGTAAGTGCGCCGACTGCTGCTACGATTGCTGCTGTTTTCTTGAAATTCATGTGTGTGTTCCTCCCATTTTTTATGATAGCTGCTTGCACAACTTCGATTGATACATACGTCAAATTTCAATTGATGCCGCTGTTCACCACCTTTCGTAATAGATTTTACCTGCACATCTCAATTAACATCGTAATCAAAAACTACAGCTACAAAAACAATACCTTCACACATCCAACTCGGGAGTGGACGCATAAAGGTATAACTTTTCCTACGCTTGTATTATTTTTTTCTGAAACGTTCACAGTGCGTTTCGCTCCCGGTCTTCGCTGCCAGCAGTGCTGGAACTTAGTTTTTTGAATCGGTCAGCTACTTGGATAAGTTCGTTTGTTTCATGCTTGTTCTACTCAATCGAGGCGAATATACAACAAATAAAACAAAAGTCAACATTAAAATCGCGCGAGATCTTTGAGGTTTTAAAAACCTCGGAGGTCTTTTGCAATGTGGAATTATCCAAAAAAAAGGCGGGATCGCTCCCGCCCTTCTTTCATCCATCTGCTCAAAAGCTGTATCTACTCAACCTTCTTGATCGTCAGCGACGATGCTCCGCGCTCAGTGATTCCCTCTCGCTGAACGGTCTGGAGAATAATCAGCTCCTTGCGCGCCTCATCAAAGAAAAAATCCGGCATATAGTTCTGGGTATCACGGGTACGCCATTTTTCTTCCATGCTCGAACCATTCCATGTCAGGCAGTACACTGCTCCGCGTTTGTAGGTTCGTGAGTTGCCCAATACCCAGAAGCCATCGTTTTTCCCGACAATAATCTCGCCATTCGACGATACCTGAATACGTTGATTCATAAATATCCAGCGGAACGGCTCACCGGTCAGCCGCAAATTGAGTTCATCGTCTTTCTGAAAGTGGAGTTCGGAGCCACCGAACTTGTCATTGCTCCGCCAGATCTCTTGCAACTGCTGGTCATACACGATCAGGTAACCATCAGGATTAATAACCGTCGTAAGGGTTTTACCGTCGCGATCCCGGAACTGGTTGAAGCTGTAGATCGTACCAAAACGGGGCATTTTTATCGCTGTTTTAAGGGTAATGGTCGCACCTCGTCGTACTGCTTCAACAACAGTGCCGTAGAAATCTTCGTTACGCCCCATTGTCTGAGCCAGCAATTTTTTCGGGCCTCCGGACAGGTTTACCGTACGGAAATAGTAGGGGAGTTTTGCGGCAAGCTGAACCAGCTTGTCACCCTTTACCTGCCACACCTGAGACGCCAGCTCACCGTATTTGATAATCGTCAAGTAGATATCGATAGCACCATCACTGGTCGCAACGGTATCCAGCGAGATGATTTTCTCTGCCGGACCCAGCTCAGATTCGGCAACCCGTTTCATATCAACACCCTGGCGATAGTAGGCGAGCCGATGGTCCTCTACCAGAAAAATTTCACGCGAGCCGTCCGGCAGTGTTGCGCCAAATGCCATAAGATTTGCCACTCCTGTGAGACGCGAACTGATCCAGTCGGAGGAGCCGCGAGTTACTTGCGCCTGCGGTTTGATAATATCGCCAACAGGTGCAGCAACTACTGCTGTTTTGAGCGGAACTTCAGCGGCAGGCGTGACAACGGCAGCCTTGACCGGCGAGGCTGTCCTATCGCGGACGTATACTTTCAGCAACTCAGAAGAGATTTTTTCAGCAAGTGTACCTACTGACGGGATGAGATCATCTGCTTTTTCTCCCTGCACGAACGCACGCGTGAGAGTTTTTCCGGCAACGGTTTTTGCCACGGCATCGAAGCTGAACATCTTCCCTGTGGAAATGTAGGTGCCGCTCACCAAAACGTCAGCTTCGGCCAGAGTTTCCACGGCAACTGTTCCGGCGCTATTCAGGCGTGACGTCAGCAGCGTCTGCACGATTACTTTCATTTCGTCCTTATTCTGTGCGCCGACCGTATCTACGCCAGATACAAAAATACGGATCTGCCCTGCATATAAGGGGGATGCAGACAAGGACACCAAAAGGGTGGCCACCAGGAAAAACCTCTTAAACATCATCTTACCTCCAACGTCAATTCATTGCAGTCGCATTATACACAAATTCCTCTCAATGCAACAAAAAAAAGGGGGAAATTTTTCCTACTTTGCATTTGAATCCGGATACGCTACGCTTCATCCTCTAATTCCGGCGGGCTTCTAACCGGAATCCAGCCTTTAAGTCGCTCATGGTTCGACAGAAATCTGAAATGAGAATTGAGGCCAATAATACGAGTTTTATTCTTCTGGCATTTATTGTATAGGATTTAGCTCATTTTATTGTGTGCCTGGTTTTCTTCGTCTCACAGTTTTATCAAGAAAGGTTTTCTTTATGTCTGACAAAAATATGGATCCCCTTAAACGGGTTGAAGATCAGCTAAAAAAATGTGTTAAGTGCGGTGCCTGCCGCCAAAACTGTCCCGCCTTTACGGCGTTTCAGCGTGAACCTGCGGTGGCTCGCGGCAAGGTGGCACTGGCGCAGCATATCCTGGCTGATGATCTTGAACTTGATGACCAGACATATCTGGCGATGTCGAAATGCCTGCTTTGCGGCAGTTGTGTTGATAAATGCCCCAATGATGTGCCAACCGATGAGATCGTAATTGCCGCCCGTGAATCATTGGCGCGGAGGCGTGGTCTGACGACATTTCATGCGGCGGTTGGTCAGGTAATCAAAAGTAGAACCCGTATGAAGATGGGTTCTAAAATGGCTTCGCTCCTGGGGCCACTGTTCTTCAAAAAAGTTCCGGAGAAATCCGGTTTGCGTCTCCGCTTTCCGATGCCGTTTGTTGGTAATACGCGCTTCATCCCTGAAATTGCAGAAAACAGTTTTATGGATCAACACCCTGAAGTCATTCCGGGGGAACCTGGCAAGCCGCACATTGCCTTTTTTGTCGGTTGCATGACCAATTTTGTTTATACCGAAGTCGGTGAGGCCGCCCTGGCTCTTTTTCGTCACCTTGGCTGTACGATTATTATTCCCAAAGGGCAGCAGTGCTGTGGCTTACCGGGTATGTCAGGCGGTGACCTGGCAACGGTGCGCGATCTTGCCGAAAAAAATCTGGCCGAATTCGAGAAATACGAAGTCGATTACGTCATGAGTGCTTGCGCTACCTGCGGTGGGGCCCTGCACCGCCTCTATCCTCTTGTGGTGGGAAAGCGTAATCCGGAGCTGCGTGAGCGGCTCGATGCATTGGCGAAAAAAACGATGGATGCTTCTCAACTGCTGCGCCTGTTGGGGCTTGAAACCACTGAAACGGGTAGTGGCGAAGAGATCAGCGTTACCTACCATGACCCGTGTCATCTGCGTACGCGGGGAGTTGTCAAACAACCGCGAGAGTTGCTAAAGAACACTCCAGGGGTTACGCTTGTGGAGATGGCTGGTGCCGACCAATGTTGCGGCCTCGGGGGGACATTTAATGTATATCATTACGATTCGTCCATGAATATCAACAACGGGAAAAGTGTGGCAATAGAGGCCACCGGGGCTCAGGCTGTTGCGACCGGCTGCCCCGGATGCATGATGCAGATAGCAGACGGTCTTAAGCAGCATGGCTCTAAAATTGAGGTAGTTCATACTCTACAGTTATTGGCTCGCAAGCTGAAACTGTAAAATTTACCGTTGGTAAACTTATTTTACCCCTGCTGTTGTTTTTTTAGCTTCTATAGAAGAAATTTTATTGACATTGTAAAACAAATTGTATACAAACCCCGCACTGAAACCGAGTTTTGCTTTTATTGTCAGAGGCTTGAATGCACGAATTCAACATCGGGGCTAAAATAAAAAAGCTCCGCCTTTCAAAAAAGCTGACACTCCAGGCTGTGGCCAAAGAGACCGGTTTTTCGCCCGCACTTATTTCCCAGATTGAAAATAATAACGTTTCGCCACCGATTGCAACCCTGTCCAGAATCGCCAAGTTCTTTGATGTAAAGATCGGTCTTTTTTTTACCGAGGATGAAGAAGAGTGTCGCTATGAAGTAGTCCGGTCGCACGAGCGCAAATCTATTCCCCGTGTTATCTCAAGAGCCGGCACCAGTCAGGGGTATTCATACGAATCGTTGTCGTTTCATAAGCAAAACAAGAAAATGGAGCCTTTCCTGCTTTCCATTACCGAAAAGGCGCTTGAAGAGAACACCTACAATCACGACGGCGAAGAGTTTCTCTTTGTTATGAGCGGAACCGCAGAACTTCTCCTTGACGAGCACCGGATTATTCTTGAAGAGGGGGACTGCGTATACTTTGATTCATCTTTAAAGCATCGCCTGCTTTCAAAGGATGGCAGTGAAGTCAAGGTTCTGGCCGTAGTCACACGTTAAATTCACAAGGTAGCTGGTATACAATCAAACAGGAAGGATGGCGAAGATGTCAAAAACTGCAATTAAACCATCACTGAAAAACCCGTTCGCACCGCCAGAAACACAGGAATTTACCATTCCTGGTGAAATTCCGGGCAAAAAAGGTGGCTACGAAGAGGCCATGCAGGCGGGGTACGATCTGATTCAGCGACCGATTCATTCGGTCAGCATCGACCAGATCGAGAAACAGCACTTCAAGAAGCGTATGACCGTGTGGGAGCGCATTCGCACCTTGACAGCCAGTCAGCCGAATATCCTCTTCCAGAACTGGGGCAAAAATCTGGACGGCGCCTCTCTGGTTACCGGCATTATCAGTGTCGATGGTCGTGACGTCGCTATTTACGGACACGATTTCACTGTACGAGCCGGCTCAATCGATGCCACCAATGGCAGTAAACTTGCCAAACTGTTTAACATGGCGGGGGAAAAGGGTATCCCGGTTATCGGCATGAACGACAGCGCCGGTGCTTTTGTACCGGCCGGTGTCGGCGGTCTTGACGGCTATGCCGAGGCATTTACGGCACTGCGCAAAATCAGCGGCGTCGTCCCCTCCATCATGTGTATGTTCGGCTTTAACGCCGGTGGCGGCAGCTATCTGCCACGGCAGGGGAGTTTTGTCATTCAGCCTAATGACACCTTCTTCGGTCTGACCGGGCCTGGAGTAGTCAAATCGGTGCTTGGCGAGGATATTACCCCTGAGGAGCTGGGCGGTCCCAAAGTCCATGGCAAATCCGGCGTTGCCGATTTAACCGTTAATGACGAAGTAGCGGCACTTAGGCAGGCACTGCGGCTGCTCTCCTATATTCCCGACAACAACAGTGTGATGTCCCCCTATCTGCCGACCAGCGATCCACTTGATCGGAAAACCTGGGAAATCAACACGCTGCTGAAAAAGGCGTTCAACTCGCCGACCGGCTTCAATACACCGTTCGACGTCTCAATCATAATCCAGCAGATCTGCGATCATGGCGATTATTTTGAGCTGCAGCCGGAGCGCGCCCGCGAAGTCGTCACCGCCTTTGGCCGTCTTGATGGCAACGTTATCGGCTTCTGTGCCAATAACAGTGCCGTATCCTCCGGTCAGATTGATTGTGACTCCGCCGTAAAAATCGCCCGTTTTGTCCGCTTCTGCAATATCTATAATATACCGATCATTTTCATGGAAGATACCACCGGTTTCCTTCCGGGTCGCGAGCAGGAGTCACGCGGCATCGTTCAGGCCGGCCGCTCGATGCTTGACTCTATCGTCGATGTTCGCACGCCGCGTATTCTGCTGATTCTCCGCAACGCCTACGGCGGCGCCTACGCATCCTACAACAACTATCCGACCGGTGCCGATCTGGTTCTGGCACTCCCGACTACACGTCTCGCAGTTATGGGGCCTGCTGGTAAAGAGTTCGTCTACAAGGATGAAATGCGCAAGATTCGCGGCACTGCTGCTGATATGGTCAAAAACGGTACAAAAGAGCGTATTGCAGCCGGAATGAATGGCGATGCTGCCAAAAAAGATGCTGAAAAAGAGGCTGGTGATTGGCTGAAAATGCAGGAAGCCGCCCTTAACACCCGCTACGAGAAAGAGTTGATGAACCCGAGAGAAGGTCTGGCACTGGGCTCGATATCATCAATCGTCATGCCTACCGATCTGCGAAAGGTATTAGGCGAAAACATGAACTTCTTCCTGCGCCATTACAAACCATCCCCGATGGGCGGCATCCAGAGAGAGTTCCATTGATCCTGAAAACCGAAATTAACCACAGAGCAACAGAGCAACTGAGAACGGCCTAAACCAAAAGAAATAAATAGAGTCTGTTTTTAATTTTTTATAATTTTCAATTTTGTTTTACTTGGAATTATTCTAGTATAGGTTTTCTCTGTTGCTCAGTTGCTCTGTGGTTCAAAATTATTTTTTATCCGACTACATGATTGGAGATACATTGCGATGACTGATTATTACAAGCACAACCCTTTGATCCACCGCGACCGTCGCCTGAGCCTGTCACAATCCGAATGGGTTCGCTCCTTTGCCTGTGAAGACTTAAAGCCGCTGATCGTCTGCCGAGGCCCGATCCGCAAAGAGGCGATGGATGTCTACACGGAGATGGGTATTTCCCATTTCGGTATTCTCCTCTCCGAGAAGGATTCCATCGTATACCCGAACGCACTGGCTCCCGAGTTGCGCCAGTTGACCGATTCGACTCGTGTTCACCGGGTACCTGACTACAGCGGTGCCAGCAAGGAAGAGCGTGTCGAGCGGATGAACCAGATTATTACCATCGCCAAAGATAACGGCTATGACTCGGTTTTTGCCGGCTACGGCTTCATGGCGGAAGATGAAGAGTTTGTCGCTACCATCGAAAACGCCGGGCTCAAATTTATCGGACCATGTGCCGGAACACAGGCCAAAGCCGGAAAAAAAGATGAAGCCAAGCGTACCGCCCTGGCGGTCAATGTCAGTGTTACCCCCGGTATCAACAATATCACGGCGCTGACGCTGCTGAAAAAATTCCCGACCCGTGAAAAACTGCTTAAAATTGCCGACGCAGAAGGACTCGATTGCGACAAAAAGGTTCTGGGCGATAAGAAAGTTGATCTTGCCGATCTTGCCGATCACATCCTGATGGCCTCGTATCGCAAGGGGGTTGACCTGTTCTCGATTGAAGAGCTCTGTGCCCAGGTGCAGACAGAAGTTGTCGAGCTGTTCAAAAAGCATCCGCAGAGTCGATTCCGAATTAAAGCGATCGGTGGCGGCGGCGGTAAGGGGCAGCGCATCCTCGGTGCCTCCCTTCTGACGCTCAAGAAAGCAACCGACAAGCAGATTGCCGAAGCTGCCAAGGAAGCGCCGACGCTTGTGCGTGAAGTGCTGAACGAGGTTAAAGCCAATGGCGTTGGTGACAATAAAAATGTGCTGGTTGAGCTGAACATTGAACAGACCCGTCACAATGAAATCCAACTGCTCGGTAATGGTGTCTGGTGCGTCTCTCTCGGTGGACGTGACTGCTCCCTCCAGATGCATGAACAGAAACTGCTGGAGATTTCTGTTACCCAGGAAGGATTGACAACAGCCATTGAAAGTGCCAAAAAAGCGGGTCGTAAGGCTGAGGTAAAGGCACTTGAGAGCGATCTGAAGGTGCTTAAACGCATGGAGGAAGAGTCGGCTCGTTTCGGTTTGGCGGTCGGTCTTGATTCTGCATCAACCTTCGAGTGCATTGTTGACCGTGACCGTCACTACTTCATGGAGGTAAACACCCGCATCCAGGTTGAGCATCGTGTTACCGAACTCTGCTACAGCCTCAAATTCACCAATCCCAAAGACAAAAATGACTTCTTTGTCGTTGAATCACTCGTCGAAGCAATGGCGCTTATCGCCCGTCACAAGGAGCGGTTGCCGAAACCGGAGCGTTTTGTCCGTTTCAACGCCTCCGCCGAAGCGCGTCTGAATGCCACCGACGCGTCACTATCTCCGCACGCGGGTGGCATGATCCGCTACTGGTCAAAGCCGATTGAAGGTGAAATCCGCGATGACCAGGGTATCTGCCTGGTTAATCCCGACACAGGAATGTTCATGCGTTATCGGGTCGCCGGGGCATACGATTCCAACATCGCGCTGCTCCTTACCAAAGGTGAGGACCGTCTTGAAAGCTACCGGCAGATGGCAAATGTCCTCTGTCATACGACATTACGCGGCAACGATGTCGGCACCAATCTTGAGTTCCATTACGGTCTGGTCAACTGGTTCCTCGGTTGTAACGTAATGGCCAAGCCGACCACCCGCTTCGTCGTGCCGTATCTGACACTGGTTGGTCTTTTGAAGGAAGAGGCAAGCAAGCTTGATCCGGTATTTGCCTTCATCCAGATGAAGAAGCATTACGCCAAGATGATTGGCGAGCAGTTCCCGGATCAGCCTGATGTTGCCAAAGTCATGTCACAGACGCTGGATCGCAAGGGAACCCTGGTAACCCGTCCGATCGAAAAATTCATCGAAGATCCGCATCTGTTGGCCGGCTGGTTAAGCATCAATCGGAAGAACTTCAAGATCGAAAAGGGGAGCGTAGTCTGGCTGAAAAACCCGCTGATCATTCTCAATGAAACCTACAATTACCTGAATATGCGCTACCGGCGCCACGTACCTGCTGCCGAAGTCATCTGGAGTCACGATAACGAGGTTCTGCAGAGGGCGCTCAGCTTCTACGCAACGCTCAACGAGAAATTCAATCTGGGTGCCGATGACCACGCAAAACTTGACGCTATTCTTCAGAAGGAGAAGCCTCAAGGTGGTTTTTCAGCCGAAATGTGGGAGAAGATACGTTCATCGCACTTCGGTTTTGAGGCCGGAGTTGAACTGCTGGGGATGCTGTTCCTGATTGCAGATAAAACCAACTTCTGGGATTTCAAAGTCGAAGATGATCTTGAGGTAACCATTCCGGATTACCTGTTTGATACAGATCTTCAGCTCCGCATGAAAAAGATTCTGGTTCCCCCACCGTCAACCAAGGCCGACGAAGTCGTGGCGATCTGTGGCGGTATGTATTACGGGCAGGAAGCGCCCGGACTGCCGACCTTCGTCCATGAAGGGATGCATTTTGAAAAAGGGCAGGCGCTGTATATTATCGAAGTCATGAAGATGTTTAATACCGTCCGGGCGACCTTCTCCGGTACGATAGACAAGATAGTCATCCAGAGCGGAGACGGCTCCATCGTCCAGAAAGGGCAGCCGCTCTTCAAGATCACCCCGGATGAGAAGTTCGTCGAAGTTGATCCGAAGGCGGTTGAAAAAGAAAAACGAGAACGGACGACCGAGTATCTGAAAGCGGTTCTGTAGTTAAAAAATTTCACCACAGAGTCACAGCCAAAAGTAGGCGCTGCTAAGCGAGAACACAGAGAACATAGAAAACACCAAAAGAGAAAGGCTAGGGTTTAAAGGATAACACCTTTTAGCAGTAGCCTTTTTTTGGGTTTATACCAAAATATTGCAACCCTCACCACAGAGTCACAGAGAGCACAGAGAAAATATGGATAACTAGTTTCTCAAATGATAATAGATTCTAGGTTTTCCCTGAAATTCTGTAGTGAGAGTTTTATAGAAAAACAAAATATACTTTGCACGGCATGAAATTGAGTATTTGCAGTTGTAGGCCGGATGAAGCGTAGCGCATCCGGCAGCAATGCTGGTAATGGCATAAAACGCCGGTTCCGCTTCGCTTGAACCGGCCTACTTATAGCTCAATATTATACCTCTAAAAAGTAATAAGGAAAATACTTGCCATGTTTTCTCAGTGCCCTCTGTGACTCTGTGGTAAGGTTTGAAAAAATCTATATCGGAGTCTAACTATGAGCATTGAAGAGAGCAAAAAAAAATGGACTGAGAAGGTTGTCAAAAGCCTCACCAAGTCACCGGAGCGGATGGATCCGTTCCTGACCTCCTCCAATATTGAGATGGAGCGCTGCTTTACCCCCGGTTTTGACTATCCCGGCTATGAAGAGCAGCTTGGCTTTCCTGGCGAATATCCCTACACCCGTGGCGTACAGCCGACCATGTATCGTGGCCGCTTTTGGACCATGCGCCAGTATGCCGGCTTCGGTACGGCCAAAGAGTCGAACGAGCGCTATAAGTATCTTCTCGCCGCCGGTCAGACCGGGCTTTCAATCGCCTTTGACCTGCCGACCCAGATGGGGTACGACTCCGACGCCGGCATGAGTCTGGGCGAAGTCGGCAAGGTCGGCGTCGCCATCGATTCACTGGCCGACATGGAAATCCTCTTCGACGGGATTCCACTCGACAAGGTATCCACCTCGATGACGATTAACTCCACCGCTGCTGTGCTGCTCTGCATGTACATCGCGGTCGCCGAAAAACAGGGAATTTCTGCAGATAAAATATCCGGGACCATTCAAAACGATATCCTCAAGGAGTACATGGCCCGCGGCACCTACATCTACCCGCCCAAAGAGTCGATGCGCATTATCACCGACATCTTTGCCTACTGTAAAGACAATGTCCCCAAGTGGAATACCATCTCGATCTCCGGCTACCATATCCGCGAAGCCGGTTCCAGCGCCGTTCAGGAAGTTGCCTTCACCTTAGCTGACGGAATCGCCTACGTGGAATCTGCCATCAAGGTCGGTATGGATGTAGACGAATTTGCGCCGCGTCTGGCCTTCTTCTTCAATGCCCACAATAATCTTTTTGAAGAGGTGGCCAAGTTCCGCGCTGCCCGTCGTATATGGGGAAAAATCATGAAAGAGCGTTTCGGCGCCAAAGATCCGAAATCCCAAATGCTCCGCTTTCACACTCAAACAGCCGGCTGCACCCTTACCGCTCAACAGCCGGACAACAACATCATGCGCGTCACCATTCAGGCGCTCTCCGCCGTATTGGGAGGCACCCAGTCGTTACACACCAACTCCCGCGACGAAGCGCTGGCTCTGCCAACGGAAGACTCCGTCCGCATTGCTCTTCGCACCCAACAGGTCATTGCTTACGAGTCAGGCGCGGCAGACAGCATTGACCCCCTGGCCGGCTCGTTCCTGGTGGAGTCATTGACCGACCAGATCGAGGCAGCGGCACTCGACTATATCGAAAAAATCGACAAACTCGGCGGTGCCGTAGAAGCCATTTCGCGCGGTTTCCAACAGAAAGAGATTCAGGATTCGGCGTATGCCTATCAGAAAGACATCGAGAAAGAGAAGCTGATTATCGTGGGTGTCAACAAATTCACTGTCAAAGAGCCACCACCGGTCGGTCTGCTACGGGTCAAGGAAGAGGTGGAAATTTCCCAGAAAGCGTCACTGGCAGCGATGAAAGAGGGGCGAGATGCTGCGGCTGTTGCAGCGGCACTGGCAACCCTGGAAAAGGCAGCAAAAAGCACCGACAACCTGATGCCGCATATCCTGGCGGCGGTGAAAGTATATGCAACACTCGGTGAAATCTCAGATGTGTTCAGAGGGGTATTCGGAAAACATACGGAGACAGTTGTTTTGTAAATCAATTTAATAACACGGAGAGACGGAGACCACGGAGAAATGCTTATAGATGAGGATCTAACAAATCTGATCATAGGTAAGGCCATAATAGTTCACAGTACATTAGGTCCAGGTCTCCTTGAATCTGTTTACGAAGCTTGTCTTGCTTACGAAATAACACAAGATGGGGTACTCGTTGAGCGTCAAAAGACTTTGCCGGTCAAGTACAAGAGCATTCTTCTTGATGATGGGCTGAGGATGGATATGGTTGTAGATAATAGGGTGATAATTGAACTTAAATGCGTAGATAAAATTCTGCCTGTTCACGAAGCTCAACTTTATACATATCTTAAGCTTTCTGGCTACAAAGTGGGTTTGCTGTTCAATTTTTACACAAAGTATTTAAAAGACGGAATGAAACGAATCGTTCTATGATTTTCTCCGTGTTCTCCGTTTCTCCGTGTTATTTAAGAAAGGTTCTAAAATGCTAACAAAAATTAATCACATAGGTATCGCCGTCCAATCCCTCGATGCTGCTATCCCGTTTTACCGCGACAACCTCGGGATGGCTTTTGCCGGGATCGAGGAAGTTCCTGAGCAGAAGGTGCGGGTGGCTATGCTGGCGGTCGGTGAATCCAAGATCGAACTGTTGGAACCGACCTCCACAGAGAGTCCGGTTGCCAAATTTATCGAAAAAAACGGGGCTGGTATCCACCACATCGCCTACGAAGTTACCGATATAGAGGCGGCTATTGCCAGGATGCTGTCGGACGGTGTTCGTATGGTGGATGAAAAGCCACGTAACGGCGCTCATGGGACGCGCATCGCCTTTATACACCCGAAAAGCAGCCTTGGTGTGCTGACGGAGTTGTGTCAAGTTGGGCACTGAGCGATGCAAAAGTGATATAAAATAGGTCTTTATTGCATTTTTTAAGATTAACAGCGATTTTAATGTTGACAAACGTTTGATTTGTTGTATATTTGCGCCGATTCAATAGAACACGGCCTGGAACAAACGAGCTTGAAAAATAGCTAAACTCTTGGAAACATTGATTTTTGGCACTTCTGTAGCAACTATATGGAGCTAAATACACCATGGACGTTTCAGAGAACAAAAATACAAGTTTTAGAAATTGTACCGCAACGCGTCCTCTCATCTGCCGGGCGCGGAAAGGTGTTTGCTTAATATAGTATAGTTTCTGATAGCGGTGTTTAGATTGGGAGAGTGGGATAATTTAATACGAAAGGTGGTGA
Source organism: uncultured Geobacter sp. (assembly GCA_964418315.1). Taxonomy (GTDB): domain Bacteria; phylum Desulfobacterota; class Desulfuromonadia; order Geobacterales; family Pseudopelobacteraceae; genus JACRCG01. The sequence goes on from CAYQMO010000029.1 coordinate 15,996, forward strand.
GCAACAGCATCAATGTAAAATGTAACAGTATGTAAATCAAGTTGTGCAAGCAGCTATCATAAAAAAAATGGGAGGAACACACATGAATTTCAAAAAAACAGCAGCAATCGCAGCAGCAGTTGGAGCACTGGGAGCAGTTTCCGTACCGGCATTTGCTCTTGAGAACGAGTTTAAAGGCATGTACCGCGCTTATGGTTACTATACCAATGCGCTCTCCGGTAACACTACATTCCACCTGGCAAAAGATTCCGAGGCTGATAAGTTCATCGAGCAGCGCGCCCGTCTCATGTATACCGCAAAGGCAAGTGCCGACCTTAAACTGGTAACTCATTTTGAACTTGATACCAAGTTTGGTGGATCGACCAGTGCTAAGTATGCAAACGGTAACGCCACTTCAGGTTCTGATGCCGGTACTTTGGATGCTGACCGTGTTACCCTTGAAACCAAAAATGTTTTTCTTGATTTCAACTGCCCGCTGACCGGTTCAAACGTCAAGGTTGGTATCCTGCCGTTCAATGATGCCTATCAGGGTACTTGGGGCAATTTTGATGGCACTGGTGTGGTAATCAGTAAGAAATTTGGTGCTTTTACCGGTACATACGGCTATATTACTGCCGGTCAGGCTGGTATCACCGCTGATACGACTGTCGCTGGCGTCTTAACCCCCGGCGGCACTGGTGCAGCATTCAACTCTGACAGTAAAACTACCGATGTAAATGTTCTTGATGGCAAGTTTGCTGTGTCAAAAGACCTTACCATTGGCGTGAACTACTACAATGTTCTGGGTGCAAATGCAACTAACTATCAGATGCATATGTTAGGTCTTAACGCTGCAGGAAAATTTGGTCCTGCTGCTGTGACCGCATCATTTGGTTATCAGTTGGGTGATTTTAGCAAAACAAAGGATATAAGTGCTTTTGGTGGCGCTGTTGCTCTGAAGGTTGATGCCGGCCCAGGCAAAGTCAACGCTTCTTTCCTCTACCTTTCAGGTGCTGATGCGGATAGTGCTGATGCGACTAAAACTACAAAAAACAATGCATGGCAGACTAACGCCGCAGCTAACTACTTCACACCAGCCAATATGTGGCTGATCACCAGAAATGCTGCTACTATCAACTCTTCTACCGCAATCGGTAGCACCGGAGCTGACATCACCAGAGGCGGTCGTGGTATCATGGGCGTATTCGCCGGCTATGAAGGCGCTGCGGACAAACTTTATTACAACGCTAACGTTGGTTATGCACAGGTTAACGAAAAACGCACCGCTAACAGCGAAGATGTTGGTACAGAAGTGAATTTAACTGTTGGTTACAAACTGTATCCTGCTCTGACAATCAGCGCAACTGCTGCATATGCATTCCTTGGTGATGGCTATGGTAAGAGCACTGGCACACTGTTGCCAGGTGGTGTTGCTAATGCAGACGATCCATACCTGACCAACGTAGCACTGAACTTCTCGTTCTAAACAACGTTTCATCTGAAGTTTTGGAGGGCGGGAGAAATCCCGCCCTTTTTGCGTGGTGCATATTCAATTTTGTGATTAGGGATGTGGAAATTGTTGATATACCGTTTTTGTAGGGGCGAATGACATTCGCCCTGTTGGGATAACCAATAATAATGGGCTTCATTTATGATCCGAACAGGGCGTCCTTATTAACAATTTCATGATTTACGCCTAACACATCGTCAACCTTGTGACTTGCAATTTCTTCTACTTTTCTGGTTAATTCAGGATTTACCCTGTTAACAAATTCATAAATTACTGCACCAACAAAAATTCCAGAAAATATGCCAAACAAAATTTTACTCATTTGTTACCCCCTTTATTTGCCTGCCACTAGCAGTTTCTACGCTGAGCTTTTCAGCTTCCAACTCCGGAAGGGCGGGCTTCCGGAATAACTGCCTGAAGGCGCTTTCCAAGGTGTGAAACACTCCATTGTTTTTGCCCTTAATATTTGACGGCATAATCTGTCCCTCCTTTCAATTTGGCTCTGTGTGCAATCATGTAGCAAGCTTCCTTATCAGGTTCGATTATTTTACAATCAGATCATTTTTTACTGACGTCACATCCTTAACCCCTTCAGCAACTCCACCTGCCTTTTTTACGCTTTCCGCAGAATCAACAAAACCACTGAGCTGAACTTCCCCTTTAAAAGTCTTGACGTCAATCTGTAATGATTTAAGTGCAGGATCTTCAAAAATTGCTGCTTTTACCTTCATTGTGATGCCGCTATCATCGATGGTTTGACCTGTACTTTCCTGGTTTTTGTCTGTGAGCATCCCATTAAAGCGGCTATCAATGCTAAGCTGGTAAAACATTTGGTAATACGACTTGATCTCATAATTTATGTTCTCCTTTTGGCTGACTGATCTAGGCAAGCGTTTGCCTCTGATGCTGGTAATAATTTGCGACTTACGTGCCAGAGATGAATGTGAATGTAACTGGCTGAATATAAACGGAATAACCAGAATTGGATGTTAAGGTAATCTGGAAGCTGTTTTATACAACAGTTATGTTTTACGGATCTGTTGTATGTAGTGGCAGGAGCCATCCGATAACTTCGTTGTAGGTAAGCTGGCAATGCTTGTCTTGGTGATGATTGTTGGACGCGGGAATCTTCGTAATATGGCAGATGCTTCGTGGTGGGAACTGACAGGCGGACTGCTGGGAGCATATTTTGTGACATTGACGATCATCGCCGTTCCAAGGCTGGGAACCTAAGATTCCCCGTGAAGAGATAGCGGGTTGATTAATTGGCCTGATATTTTTTAAATATGTCATTAAGGCCACTGTTACACAAGCGTGTTCTGTGGCATGATTACCGAACAAGCTGTAAAAAATCAGTCCGGAGGTTTTATCATGAGCAGAGCATTACTGGTTATAGACGTGCAGAATGATTATTTCATTGGTGGAAATTTCCCGCTCTGGAATACGGAAGCGGTGCTTGAAAAAACGTTACGGGCAATTGAAAAGGCAAAGGCAAAAGGTGTGCCGGTCATCATTATCAAGCATATTGCCGACAAGAGTCAGGGGCTTGCGCCGTTTTTCAATGAAGGGACAAACGGTGTAGAGGTACACCCGGCCATCGTTACCGCTGCAGCAGATGCCCCGGTCGTCATCAAATCATTTGCGGACAGTTTTTATCAGACAAATCTTGAAGAGGTGCTGGGAAATCTGGGGGTGACGGAGCTGCTGGTGTGTGGCATGATGACCCAGAATTGTGTAACTCACACCGCTATTTCAAAGGCTGCGGAAAAATACTCGGTATCGATCCTGACCGATTGCTGCACTACGGTAAGTGAGATTCTGCATCTGATAGCACTGCATGCTGTATCGACAAGAGTGACTCTGTCAGCATTACCCGACGCACTTTAAAAAGTTGTGCAAAATGCCTACAAGGTCGAGCTGAAGGATGATTCCTTGAGAAAGGAGCGAATTACGCTTGACCAGAAAAACGCATCTGTGACAGTTTATTCACTTCTTTTGATGGATACTACACGTGCCACTCTCACATTGATGTCGTTTCGGTAGGTAAGGTCGAACATTGGCAAACAGCCAGTAGCCTATCCGGGCCAACCGGTTTACCACCGGTAGCCGGATGATGCGCCCCATGATGCCGTAGACTGTCGACGTCGGAAATGCTTGCCAGATGGCCCAGAAAGAGTCAACCCCTTTGAATATCTGCCCATCCTGGTCAATAGCATGCAACTGATGCATGAAATCAGCGAGCGAAATTTGGTAAGGCACCGGGTCGAAATCAGAATGGCTGATGTCTATTGCCATCAACTTGTCTTCAAGGTCTTTCCGCAGGTAGTGCTCGATCTCCGTAGCACAGACGATGCATGAGCCATCGTAGAATACTTTAAGTGGGAAACGTGGCACCCTCATGAAATGAGCGGGCGTACTTCAGTGACCGTGAACCAGGCAGCGTGAGTGACGGCAGCTCCGGTACCGGGGCCAACGGTTGTATCAGCGTTTTCTTTGATTTTTGCCAGCATGGAACCCGACTCTTCCGTTTTCAACAGTTCCAAAACCAGACGGACGCCGCTAAAACCATGGCCTGATGCCTTGAACAGGAATGAGGCCTGCGGGTTCTCGGAAATATTCCGGTAAGTCCTGCCATCGGTCATGCCCCATACCATGGTCTGCTCATCTATAACGTGTGGACGGGCATAAACGGCTGTGTTGACGCTGCCATCTTTTGAGGCTGTAGCCATAATCCCCAGGCCCTGCTGTTGGAACAATTCATTTAAGTTCATATCATCTCCTTGAAGACAATCTCTTTGTCATTCTGAAGCTATCGGAATAAGTATTTCGTTTCGACGCAGGAACCATAGTGTAAACGGCGGGTTGTAGCGAGCCCAGACCGGCTCGCCAATGACTTTCAGGTTTTTGGCTGTTATCCAGTTTTCCAGTTCCTGTTTATACTGCAGATATTTCTTCTCACTCCAGAACCCGGAATAGCTAACGGCAGCCACCCGGCGGGCAGGAACCTGCCGCAACTTGATGTTTGGATCATCGGGGGTTGGCAGAGTTTCCATTGAATATGAAGCCGGCATCATAAAACTTACAGCCCATTTTCCCTGTACACTTTGCTGGCTGACCGGAGCGGTCATGGATATTTTCTCTCCCGTCTGTTCCTGTGAAACTGGAGCCTTCATAGCAATCTTGCCGCGTGATTTGTTGTCACCGGAGATATAGCTAAATAGCGGTCTGAAAGCCTTGTTACCGGCACATTCCAAATCTCCGTCAACAATGATTTCGGCGAGGACCTGAGGTGCGTACTCGCGCAGTTCGAAAATTTCGTCAGAAACTATTTAAACTTCATATTCGCAATTATCTTCATCTGTTCCTCCGCACAGACTGGACACATGCCGTGACTGAACCGAGCCTCTGAATGCTTGCTGATGTATGACTCCAACTGATGCCAGCTCTGCTGGTCATCCCTGATTTTTTTGCAGTACATGCAGATCGGGATAATCCCCTCCAGTTGCTTGACACGGGCAAGCGCCGCTTCAAGTTCTTCTTTCTGACGTGCCAGCAGATCCCGCTGTTCCTTCACCAGTTCATTACGCTCCTTCAATGCAATATGATTACGCACCCGCACCTTGAGGAGATCCAGATTAACCGGTTTGGTAAGATAATCAATGCCGCCAAGTTCTAGCCCGCGAAGTTCGGAGTCACGGCTATCCACCGCAGTCAGGAAGATAATAGGAATATCCGCAAATGCCACATCGGACTTGATGATGGCGCAGACATCAAAACCACTCAAGTCAGGCATCATTACGTCAAGGAGAATCAGGTCGGGCATTTGCTCCTTTAGCAGGTCAATGGCATCGTGACCGTTCAACGCAGAAATGATGTTGTACTCGTCATTGAGTGCAGATGTCATAAACTTGACATTGGCCGGGTCATCATCCACAGCCAGTATTTTGTGGCGTTTATCCATGGTTTTCCTCTCTTTTTATTTAGTTTTCCTGCTTTAACACCCGTTTCATCTCACGCACAAGCTCACTGCTGGCCATCGGCTTTGATATATACCCATCAAATCCCTCGTTCAGAAACTTATCCTTGTCATCGCGCAGCGAGTAAGCCGTCAGGGCTATGACCATCTGGTGAAGATCTGTATCCTGCTCGTTCCTGCGGATTTCCAGCAGGGCTTCTGAGCCGTTCATCACCGGCATATTGATATCCATCAGCACTAGATCGAACGTATCCTCTTTGAGAGCTGCAAGGCATTCCCTGCCATTTTGTGCAACAGTGACGCCAAACCCCAGTTTCTTGAGCAGAGATGTTCCAACGAGTATATTGATCCTGTCGTCCTCGACAAGCAGTATTCGCAGCGGTGAGCCATCCCAACTGACGCCTGTTTTTTGCGGGGCATCCTTAGTGGCGCTAATCTCCTCTACTACTCCGAACGGAAGGATCACTTTGAAACAGCTTCCTTCCCCTGGCGTGCTTTCAACGGTAATGCTCCCGCTCATCAACTCCGCCAGACGGCGACTGATAGTCAGGCCAAGCCCGGTTCCTCCGTAGTTGCGTGTTGTACTGCCGTCCTCCTGTTCAAAAGGGTTGAAGATCTTGTCAAGGGCCTGAGGCGAGATGCCGATACCGGTGTCACATACCGCCAGTTGAACAAGCAGAGAAGCATCCTGCCGTTTAAGGATTTGCGCCGAAACGGTGATGCTCCCCTGTGACGTAAACTTGACGGCATTCCCCATCAGATTGTGGAGTACCTGCTTGACCCTGAGCTGGTCTCCCCTCACAAATTGAGGGATTCCTTCGTCCACCTCCAGATCAAGTTTGATTCCCTTTTCATGTATCACCTGCTTTTGCATAAGGGCAACGTCGTTTATGCAGTGACGCAGGCTGAATTCGGTCGGTTCTATTGTGATCTTTCCAGCTTCGATCTTTGAAAGGTCGAGGATGTCGCTAATAATGGAGATGAGAATCTTGCCGGATAGATTGAGAGCCACCACAAACTCGCGCTGCTCTTCAGTCAGTTCAGTCCTCTCCAGAAGCTGGATCATGCCGACGACGCCATTCATGGGGTTGCGGAGTTCGTGGCTCATGTTTGCCAGAAATTGGCTTTTGGCTCTGTTGGCTGAATTTGCTTCCTCCTTGGCGAAGCGAAGAGACTCCTCCATCTGCTTGCGTTCGGTAACGTCTGAATACGCGGCAACATAGTGGGTGACGCCCCCGTCAGCATTGCAGACGCGGCTTATTGATGTCCAGACGATCCAGGGCCTGCCGTCCTTGTGATGGTTCTGGAGTTCTCCCTCCCAATAGCCGGACTGTTTGAGCGCATCCCACATCTGCCGGTAAAAAGCCGGTTCGTGCAGTCCACTTGAAAAAATAGCGGGAGTCTGTCCGATCAGTTCATTCTCAGTATACCCCGTGGCGCGCAACAAAGCCGGATTAACCAGCACAATACGGGATTCCGCATCGGTGGCCATAACCGCTTCGGCAACTGCGGCAAAAACAGTTGCGGCAAATTTTTCGTATTCGCGCCGCTCTGTCTCGAGTCTCTCCGCCTGAGCAAGCTGCTGACGCCGATACAACATCAGCGAGGCGGCGACAATCAGACACAGAGACGGTATCACAACCGCCAGTAATCGTAGTTTTTCCTCTTCCCACTGCTCCAGGGCACGATTACGATCTATCCGTGAGATAAGCACGAGAGGGAAAAAACGGGAAGTGCGATATGAAATCAGGCATTGCGGTCGCCCCGGTTCGGCGCCAACCAGTTCCCCAAACTCCTTCTCTCCGAGTTTGGCAATAAATGGCCTGTTTCGGGCATTATCGCCGAGAGTTGCTCTGTCGCCGGTATATAGCAGAACTTCCCCGTCATAGCGCACCAGTTCAACCTGATCTTCCGGGTACCCGAGCATTTGTCGGTAATAATTCATGAAATAGTCGGGATTGAGGGTCGCAATCAGTGCGTAAGTTCCGCCATTGTGGTCAAACATCCGCATCAGGGGAATAAAGCCGAGGTCGTCCGGCGTCACCGGAGTAGAATCGCTACGTTCGTGGCCATCCGCAAAATCACGACCGCTCCAGGGTTTTCCTATCCGGAGCACGCCGGCTGTTTCCGTAATTGCCGGCAGATAGTTACCGGCAACATGTTTCCCCAGATTCAGTGGGTTGGAGCTGACAAAAATGTTCCCGTTATTGTCAAGCAGCGACAGGGAGCGGAGGGAGGGCATTTGACGCAAGGAAACCGTGAAGGCCTTTCTCAACTGCTCGGGAGGTTTTCCTGAGGAAATTTCATCAATCATGCCGACAAGGGTACGGTCGATGAAATTACAGCTTTGTGTGAGGTGATCTTCAAAGGTGCGTACATACATCGCGCCAATGTCAAAGTGGGATTTAATGGCATCTTCGCGAAGACGGTGCAGGGTATAGAAGGTGCTAATCAGAATGCCGAGTACAAAGCAGGCCATCAGCCCGATAAAGCCGTAGTAGCGGACAGATGATGCCCGCTCGTTGACCTGCTTTGATCCGGGAGTCTCCATCACTTGATTACTACGATCTCCTGCAGTTTGTGCTTCCTGGCGGCCGTCATCAGGCGGCCATCACGCTTGATGTCGCGCACAAATCGTTCCACTCGGGCGTGCCACTGGGTATCACCCGGCTTGACTGCGTATGCATACGACGTCAGATGATACGGTACTGGAGATGAAAGCAGTCGTGCCCAGTCAGTCAATGCAAGCATTCTCTGGCTGTATGGATAATCTGTCATAAAAACATCGGCTCGTCTCGACTCCACCTCCTGCTCCCGCGCAAAGGGGGTGTCCGCAACCAGTAATGTAGCATTTTTAAGCTTATCCCGCATAACCGTCTCGTGATAGGTTCCCTTCGCCACAGCCACAACAACTCCGGAGCGGTCGATATCCGCCCATTCTTTTATACGCCGGTTGTTCTTCGTCGTAATCGCATAGATATCGCTCCGCAATGTTGGCTGGGTAAAGCGCAGTTTTTCAGCTCGTGAATCGGTAATGCCAATGGCAAACATGGCGACATCACATTTTCCTTCGGTAACATCGCCAATCAATTTGGAAAAGGAGCTGTCAACAAATACCGGCTTTACCCCTGCGCCGATATCCCGTGCAAATTCATGCGCCAGGTCGATATCAATGCCTGACAGTTGCAATGTTTTGGGATTGCGGTAAGTAATCCCGTAGTAGTCAGGCCAGATACAAACCATCAACTTTTTGGACTCAAGCACCCGTGTCTCGGTTTTTCCTGTCTGGGCTGAAACCGGTACGGAACAGAATAATAAAAAAACAAGTCCTGTCAGCGCTGCAAAGGTTTTCATTGTCATCTCCCTGAAATGTGTCTGATGCTCTCCAACTCATCTAGAATCAGTATCAATTTGAAATACCCATGTCAACGGCATTTTCACACGGCAAAGATATACGTCAGTACCTTATGACGAAATGACTATTCTGCTTCGATCCCGGCGTTAAAACGCCGGGCTACCATCAATCAGTCACTACGTGACGTAATGTGACAAAGTAGAACTAAGCAAACTGCGTAGTTGCATAGAAACAACTGTCATCCTGAATGAAATGAAGGATCTGCT
>CAYQMO010000030.1:0-24816 GCA_964418315.1 uncultured Geobacter sp.
CGTTTATACTAATATCAGGAATTGTAATTATTATCAGAATATTTAACCATTCGGGCCCCACTCTTATTCATTCAGCAGTTCCAGGAGTTTAGCTCCGATATCGTCCTCCCGCATCAGCGATTCGCCGACCAGAAAAGCTCTGGCTCCATCAGACTTTAGACGCACGATATCTGCCCGGTTGTTAATACCGCTTTCCGAGACAAGCAATCGGTTGGACGGTAACATCCGAGCCAGGCGAGAGGTCGTTCCCAGATCGGTTTCAAACGTTCTCAAGTTGCGGTTGTTGACGCCGATAAGGGTGCAATCGTTCATTAGCGCCTTCTCCATTTCTTCTTCATCATGCACTTCCAGTAGCACATCGAGATGAATCTCCCTGGCGACGGCGTAAAAATCGCGCAACTGATTCAGGTCAAGCATTGCAGCGATCAGGAGGATTGCGTCACCTCCGGCTGCACGAGTCTCGTAGATCTGGTAGGGGTCGCAGATAAAGTCTTTGCGTAATAGCGGAAGGGACACGGCTTCGCGAATAAGCGCCAGATAGCGGAGATGGCCCAGAAAAAACTTTTCGTCGGTGAGCACCGACAGGCAGGTTGCGCCACTGTTCTGGTAGACGGCTGCGATCTCCAGCGGATCAAAGTCAGCGCGGATTACACCTTTGCTGGGGGAGCCCTTTTTGACCTCGGCAATTATGGGGGTCCAATGCGAGGCTGCCGCTTCACGGAGATGGCGCTCAAACCCTCGCGGGATATCCTCCAGATCAGATATCCGCGCATTCAATTCAGAGATCGATGCGGCTGCCTTTGCGGCAATAACCTCTTCCTGTTTCTGAATAACTATTTTTTTCAGGATGTCAGGTGTCGTGGTGGTCATGAGGCGTCGATCCTCTCTTTCAGTTTGAATTCGTCAACGCTGCCAGCTTATCAAGCTGCAGCAGTGCCCGTCCTGAATCAATGGCTTCAGCCGCCAGAGAAATCCCTTCAGATGGAGTATCCACCTTGCCTGCAGCGACAAGGGCGTATGCGGCATTCAGAAGCACAATATCTCTCCGTGGGCCAACCTCACCAGCCAGAACGGCCTTTACAATTGCGGCATTGACAACGGCATCGCCACCCTTGAGAGCAGCCATTGTACAACGGGTCAAGCCGAGCTGTTCAGGTAAAACAGTACCCACTACAACACCTTCTGGTGTGACTTCTGCTATCAGAGTTTCACCAGTCAGAGTAATTTCGTCCATGCCATCAGAACCATGCACGACAAAACCATGTTTGCAGCCAAGTTTGTGCAGGACGCCGGCCAATTTTTCCACCAGGTCAGCGCGATAGACCCCCAAAACCTGACAGTCGGCTCCCGCCGGATTGGTCAAGGGCCCCAGTATATTGAAAATAGTTCTGATTCCGATCTCGCGACGAGGTCCGATGGCATACTTCATGGCAGTATGCAGGGCGGGGGCGAAGAGAAAGCCGATGCCGATCTGTTTGATGCAATTTTCGACGGTTTCCGGTGTGACATCAAGGTTTATGCCCAGTTTTTCCAGGACATCAGCGCTGCCGCAGGCTGAAGAAACCGAGCGGTTTCCATGTTTGGCTACCTTGACGTCGCAGGCGGAGACGACGAAGGAGACGGTGGTGGAAACGTTAAAAGTATTCGTACCGTCACCGCCGGTACCTACCACGTCAAGAATAGTCTCTCTGTCTATGTTGATATCATCACGGTCGATATCAAGTACACCCTTCCCGACGCGGATAGGTGTGGCGCGCTCCCTCATGACTCGGGCAGCACCGGTAATTTCCTCGACTGTTTCGCCTTTCATACGGAGCGAAGTGATAAACGCAGCAATCTGTGCCGTGGTGCATTCGCCCGACATAATCTGGTTCATAACCTCGATCATCTCGCCTTCGCTCAAATTTTTATGTTCAACTATTTTGGCTATGGCTTTTTTTATCATTATCTACCCCCTTATTAAAAAAGGGGATGTTGCCATCCCCCCGTAAATGTAATGACAACAAAAGAAAATCAGACCCCTTGCTTGATTTTCCTGATGGCTTCAAGGATGAGCACTTCGGCAAGATCCGGAACAACTTCCCATACTATTCGCTCGATAACCTCTTTTGATGCGGACATTATAGCCGCTTTAAGCTGCTCCTCAGACAGCAGAACCGGTGTGGCGGCAGCAGGCACGGATTCAACCGGAGAAATATCAGCAGTGGCTGCCAAATCGAATAACGGAGGAAAATCTGCAACAGCGGTTTCGGTAAACTGTGAGGATTTAGGGAAATCGGCTAAGAAAGGCTCTGTGGGGAGCTCGACCTCGCTTTCAAATGATATATCCTCAACTTCGTCTGCATCAGTAGGCTCGATTAAAATAGAAGGCAGAATTGGATCAGAGAAAACCTGTAAAGGTAGGGTTACAATGGTCTCTTCCTGAAATTCGAACGCACACTCTTCGACCGGAAACCATTGGGAGTCAGTAAGTTGCGGAGACGCGTCTGCCGTAACTGAAGCGGCAAAAACCTCCGCATCGTTTTCTTCATTAACTATAGCAAAAACATCAGGTTCAAATGCTTCCGCAGATGAATCTGAAAAAACGGCTGTTGATTGAGTCCCCTCTTCAAGCTTTGTTTCAGGCGTAAAGGCACTCCAGATATTTATCGGAGCTGCAGGTTGTTGTTCAACAAACGGGGATGATGCCACCTTCGGGGTGCGAAAGGTCTCCTCCTCAAGTTGCTCTTCGAAAATATATGCAGGCTTTGCTGGCTGAAAAGTTTCTGCAGAAAACTCCCGAAATTTCCCCAGTTCCAGAAGTTCTTTAACTTTTGAGATAATTTGCTGAGATTCAAATGGTTTTGCAATAAAATCATCTGCGCCGCATTTTTTTGCTTTTTCTTCGTCAAACGGTTCAAAAGAGCCGGTCAGAAGTAAAATAGGTTTGTCGGCAAGCGCCGGTGTTGAACGTATAGCTTCAGTAACTTCGTATCCGCTCATTCCAGGCATCAGGACATCAATAAGTAATATATCCGGGTTGATTTCACGAGCCTTGTCAACAGCAGATTTGCCGTTATCTACGATTGTTAAGGAGTACTCGCCACCACCAAATATGATTCCGATTACTTTCTGAATGGTTATACTATCATCGGCGACCAGCAGTTTAATGCTCATCTATCCCTCCCTGGTTGAGTGGGCGCGTAAGATTATAATGCTTTTGAGAACTAACACAGGTGCAATAACGTGTCAAGGTATTAGCGTTTCAAGGTATTTTACCGTCGTCTATTATCTCGGCGACTAAATGGGAAGTGGAAAATATTGAGACGGCCAGAGTCGAAATGTCACTTCGTAATTGATTGAACTGTCTGACATTTGTGTAATCAAGGCGCACCGTTAATACTATTACGAATAAATCCTGTTCAGGGTCAATCCAGATTGACGACCCGCTGTATCCGGTGTGCCCGAAAGACATGGCAGAAAAATAGCTTCCACGCGGCGAGGAAAATGGAGAGTTGATATCCCAGCCCAGTCCCCTGATTACCTTTCCGCCGGAATAAAAATACGGAGATGTCATCTGCGTTATGACACGTTCGGTAAAAACCTGTGTGCCATTGTATTTTCCGCGGTTGAGAATCATTGTTGCAAATCTGCTCAAGTCGCTGGCTGTGCTGAACAGGCCGGCGTGCCCCGCCACACCGCCCAGACGCCTGGCGTTTAAATCCTGGACAACGCCGGATTTAAGGACTTTGTTATAGCCGGCTGTAGGCGCGACGGCAGCAAAGTCGGTCAGAGGGAGAAAAGTAGTTTCAGCCATCCCAAGCGGGGCGTATATCTGCTCAGCACAAAATCTGTCCAGGGCGCTTTGAGTCATCCGCTTGACTAACTCTCCGAGCAGAATGTAATTGGCATCAGCGTAGCGAAAACGGTTTCCTGGGGGTGCGCCACTATTTTGCATGACAATCTTTTCAATAAGGCTTCGCATCGGATCGTCTTCTGCGATGTCAACATCGTCTATTCCGGACGAGTGCGTCAGCATGTTGAGGATTGTTATCTCTTCGCGATCAGTTCCCTCAAATTCAGGAAACCAGCGGGTAAGTGGATCAAGCAGATTGAGTTTTCCCTGTTCGAGGAGTTTCATGATGGCAGGGGCTGTCGCAACTACTTTAGTGAGCGATGCGGTATCAAAGAGAGTCCGCTCTGAAAGCGGAGATCCGCTCACACCCGGAAAGAGCATGCCTTGTGAGGTGCTATACAGTTGGCCGGAATGGTTACCGATAACGATGACCCCTCCGGAAATCAAGCCACGCCTGATGGCGCTTTCCAGCACAACATCGATGGATGCAGCTCGACCGGCATCCATCAGGTCATCGGCAGCGTGGAGATTCGTCGAAAATGAGATGAGCAGCGTTGTAAGAATTATTCTAAACAAAATCACGAGTCGGCTTGTGGGTAGGTTCAGGAGCGATAGTCGGCGTTAATGCTGACGTATTCATGTGTAAGATCAGAAGTATAGATTGTGGCTGTACCACCGCCGATACCTAAATCAACCGAAACGGTAAATTCCTTCTGTCTGAGAACAGCGGTACCCCGTGCTTCGGCATCGTCGCCAGCAAAGATGCCGTTCCTGGCCATGCAGACATCGTCAAAACTTAATGACAGTCTTGTTTGATCGACTTCTGCGCCGGAATAGCCGACGGCAGCAAAAATGCGCCCCCAGTTGGCATCCTGGCCAAAAAAAGCAGTTTTAACCAGGCTGGAATTGCCAATAGCAAGAGCTGCTCGCTTTGCATCGGCATCATTCATTGCTCCGGTGACACGGATTTCAACAAATTTAGTCGCACCTTCGCCATCTTTGACAATCTGCTTTGCCAATGAAAGCAGCACTTCGACCAAGGCGGTTTCAAAAACCAGTGCCTCGTCCGTTCCTCCTGAGATGACCTGATTGCCGGCCATTCCATTTGCCATGACCAGACAGGTGTCATTGGTTGACATATCGCCGTCAACCGTAATGGCATTAAATGATGAATTAACTGCAGTTCGGAAGGTCTGCTGCAGAAAATCCGGGTCAACGGCAGCATCAGTTATGACAAACGATAGCATGGTCGCCATGTTGGGCATGATCATACCGGCCCCTTTGGCAACTCCGGCCACTGTGTAGCTGACGCCGCCCGCCTGACAGCACCTTGATTCAATCTTGGGAAAGGTGTCGGTGGTCATGATCGCCCGGGCCACGTCGTCAAACGTACCGGATGCACGCCCGTCAAGCAGGGTAGGGATGGCGGCGGTAAAGCGCTCAAGTGGCATCTGGACGCCGATCACGCCGGTGGATGAAACTTGCAGCAGATCGGCATTGATGCCGAGACCTTCAGCCACCAGTCGTGAAGTCTCTCTGGCAACTGCCATGCCGTTGTCACCGGTGCAGGCATTGGCGTTGCCACTGTTTACGAGTATTGCCTGTACCGTCCCACCGGCGATGCGTCCGGCAGAGAGCAGTACTGGAGCAGCCTTGACCGCACTGGTGGTGAATACGGCGGCAGCAACAGCCGGAACGTCAGAAACAATCAGTGCCAGATCCTTACGCCCCGGTTTTTTTATGGCAGCCTCAACGGCTGAAAAGGTAAAACCTTTGATATTCATACGGTACTCCAAGAAAATTTTTTCCGACTCTACGGAATTTTTGCCCACTCCACAAGAACAAAAAGAGAACCCGCCCGATAGTTATTGCCAAGACTTGAATCAACAGAAATGCACACGCAGTCGCCATAATTCACTGAAAGACGCGGTCACGGAAGATACCTTTCAAGGTAGTATCCTTGATGAAAATTAGCAAGTGATATCGAGATAATAACGCCAAGCATCCATTTTACTTAGTGACCATTTATCTCAATCGCGTTCATCCGGCTCTCCTGATTTCTTTAAACTATTGCTCTTTGCCTCTGAAAACGCAAATTTGCTGGTAGTAGTAACCTTACCATCTACTTCAATGTAAAACTGCCCGCCATATGGGTCGGTGGGGGGGGGCGACAGCAAACCGGAGCGACTCAAAGTATCAACCGTTACTGGCAGAGATCCCCCCACTTTTATATAGTGATCCCGAGCTAACTCGATCCGGCGCACTTCCTTGAATGCAGCCAAACGAATCTGATAGTTTTTTTTGACCGTCTGATTCTTTTCTCCTTTTTCCAGCATTGAAAGATATATGATGGCAAGATCTGTTTGACCGGATTTCTGCATATAGCGGCCAGCCAAACTGAAATACAAGGGGTCGCCGCTCAGTTCACCGGCGCGTTGGTAGTATTCCGCCGCTTTTTTATAGTCTTTCAAAAAGAACGCGTGATTAAAACCGGCAAAAAAAGGAAGATACCAGTCCCACGTACGGTATTTCATGCCATAATCAAGCAGCTTATTGGCAATTACATACTGCTTCACGTCCCATGTAAGAAAAGACTGAGCAAAATAATACCCGTCCATATTGTATGGATCTAGCTTTAAAGCATTATGAATCATATTTGACATCCCAAGATAGTCCGGCATTTCAGTAACTACATTGGGATCATGTTTATCCATCAACCCACCAAAATACATCATTACCTTTGTAAGCAGCGCTGCTCCGACAAACTCTTTTTGATCGGCACATACATAACGAAGTAAATTGACGCTCGGCACATAGCCCAGTTTTTCCTCAACAGGTTTATGCTTCATATATGCGGTAAATGGCCCTAGAACAACGCCATAACCAAAAATTCCAATAAGCAGAAACAGAAAAGGCCGATTAAGCGCCCTCATTTCATTTCTCTTCGTTCAAACAGGATAGAAGCTATCATCAGCAAAATACCCGTATAAGCAATAAAATATAACAGAGTCAATGACAGCCCGGACGGATTTAAGGGAATTGCATAGATTGCATTCACTTTAAGATCAAAACCACTTAAATTTGGCAACAGAAAATATAATAGTTGTGCCGCATTCCTGACTACAGAAGAGACAACTTTCTGCGCAGACGGTGACTGCAGATAGTCATAAACCTGTTGAGTAATGGTTCCAGCCAGAAAGGTACTTACTGCACCAAAAATTGGGAGAAAAAACGATGTGCCGACGGTCGCCATCAGCATGGCAACAGCCACAATAATAATGTATTTGAGTGCGTCAAAAAAGATGGCAACAATTATGGAGCTCCATTGTATAGCCCTGGAGGGAGGGTATAGAGATGAAGACACCTTGATAACAAGCAGGGAAACCCCCCCCAGAAACAGCGCAGTAATAATAATAAATAGTGCAATTCCAAAAAAACGCCCAATGAGATAGATCGTTCGGCTTAAGGGGAGGCTGATAACACTAAAGGTGTAGCGGCGTTCAATATCTTTCCAGATAGTGGTTGCCCCCAGAAACACTGCAAGAAGCAACAGGATAAAAGAGATGAGAGATAACGATAGAGTGATTGATAATTCTGTTGCCTGACGCATGGAAAGAGAGGCGGCAGACGGAATAAAGAGAAAAAGTACAGCTAACGCCATAATTCCCTGGAAAATTCTGTCGCGGAAGATACCTTTTAGGGTGATGTTAATTATAGACAGCATTTTTCCTCCCTTCTGTTTAGCTCACTGTCGAGTTCTTTCAACGTTTTTGCAAGCGTATCATCGATACCGCGTAATGTCATGGATGTCATGATGGCCTCCTTTCCAAAGCAGGGTACAGAGAAAGCCCGGCTATGTATGAAAAATGTTTATCCAGAGTTGACAATGTGGGTCCGTGCTTGATTGCTGAAACAGCAATCCAGATATCAGAGCATGCTTTCAATAAGATCCGCAAGTTCTGAATCTTTCTTTTTGATGTTATTGATATGTGATTGTGCCTTAGTAGCATGGCCTGACATATTCAACGCCCTGACCAGGCCGACATGTGCCTGGAATGACTCGTGATCTTTTTTCAATGCTTTTCGATAGGTATCCGCAGCCTTTATAAAATCATTTTTTTTGAAGGCGTGATCTGCAATCATCAGATATTCGTCAACACCTGCTTCGCCCTGCTTTACAAGCTGATTACAGAGCTCAATTGCCTCTTCAAACTGTCCTGATTCCCAAAAGTTTGTAGCTTGTTGTGAAAGTAATTCTGTTCCATCATTGCATGGTTTGCGCTTTGTCAGAACAGCGCGAATATCGCTCACTACGTTTATATAATACTTAATGGCAAATCGTACCTCGTCATCACTTTTTCCCTGCCAGTCCTGATCGAGATGGTAGTTGCATTCAAAATCGAAGTCAGCAGTGATCGGATAATGATCCAGTTTGTTAATAGTTCGCCATTCTTTACTAAAATACAGATACGTATTCTCAGAAATTGCCCGCAGATGCGTAGGATCCTGCCAGGCACGTATGCTTGAATAATACGGAGCTATAATTTCGGCTCTGGCGCCTACCTTCATAATCCGATACAGTTCATTTGCAAACGAAATCAGGTCTGGCGTATGCTCGATGTAATGTGAGCAGAAAATTTCATCCACACTATTGTCTTCAAATGGCCATGGAAATTTTTCCAGGTTGGCAACAATGTCAGCACCATCCCAAATATCGACTCCGGTAAATCCTCGTTTCTTGTTTTTACCGCAGGCAATATCCAACTGGAGTTTTTTGCTTTTATAGGCCATCAGATGAGACCTCCGGGTGTTTTTGTGTGCTTTCCATCTTCATTCGCCACATTTCAAAAAAAGCATGTTCAACTGCCACGGCGTGTGCTTTTGCATCGCATAATGGAGATGCAGCCATTGTATCGCGCAATGTACTTCTGATTTCGCATAACTTTTCGGGGTTTTGTGCCAGATTTATAACAGTAGCTATATACTTCTCCTCATTGAACGCCACAAGATCTTGCAAACCAACCAGCTTCAGAAAAGATTCTGTCTGCCTGCTGACAGGCAGCTCACCGGACATGGTCACAACCGGCACACCCATCCAGAGTGATATCAAACTGGTCATCCCACCGGTAAAAGGAAATGGGTCAAGGGCGATATCAATTTCGCCATACTCCGCCATCATTAAAAACGGGATTGAATTTTTCCTGAACTCTATCCTGCTGCTTACAACCCCGTGTTTGGCAAATAAATTGTAATATCTATTGCGTACGGTCATATCTTTATAAGCCTTGTATTTCAAAATCAACCTTGAGCGGGGCACACTCAGCAATATCCGGGCCCAAGCAGCGACTACTTGCTCGGAGAGCTTCATCGGGTTATTGAAGCTTCCAAATGTTATATACTTGTTATCCAAAAATGGTGGCTCAACAACTTCAGGAGATGGAGCAGGTGGCACAAAACAGAAACGACTGTGTGGTAGACGCATAACCTGCTCAGAAAACCACTGTTCATCTTGTGGGCGAATGAAGTCATCATCTGCAATGATGTAGTCAATGGAATCCATGCCGGTTGTATGTCCATACCCTATCCAGCTCACCTGAATTGGAGCCGGATACAAACCGAATATGGGCAGACGATTCCCGATAGTGTGACCTGAAAGGTCGACTAAAATGTCAATCCTGTCATGTGAAATCAGTTCTGCCGCATCTCTATCAGAAGTTTTTACAATAGAGCGCCAAGCAGTTGCTCTGCTTTGATACCACTCTGTCCAGGGGTCAGGTATTAATCCGTTGCTGTAGCAGTACAAAGAAAGCCGCTCCGGATTGAACTCCTTGAAAAGCGCCACAAGCAGTTGTCCTACAGGATGATAGCAAAAATCTGGCGAAACAAAGCCAATTCTGAGATGCTCTTTGGACTCGTACGATCTTTGTACAACCGATTCCGGATAACAGGTTTTGCTAATTACAAATCCGATTCGTTTACTCAGTTCCAAAATTTCTTTCTGGCGCGTGCCAGTATCGAATAAATGAAATGGAATAATTCCGGTAAGAACAACCAGGCTTTCCGGTTCCAGTTCCAGTGCTTTATTAAGCATTTCAAGCGCACCTGCAATGTTACCTTGGTCTCCCAGTACAAAGGCAAGGGATCCCAACGCCGTTGCATGGTCAGGAGACAAATCGAGCGCTTTTTCAGCGTATCGTTGTGCTTCTTCCAAACGGCTGAGCAGTCTGCTACAAATGCATAAATTTATAAATGTTTCTACATGATCAGGATCGCATTCCAATGCGTGAAGAAACTCAGTACGCGCTTCTTTGAATTTGGCAGAATTGAGAAGCATAAAACCCAGATTGAAGTAAGAGTAGAAATGCGTTGGGTCTTTCCTGATCGCCCTCCGAAAGGTTTTTGTCGCAGACGAATAATCTCCGTTATTCTGATAAACTTTCGCCAAACCGTTCAGCGCCTGCAAATGTCCGGAGTTCCGTCTAAGAACACGGTTAAACATATCAAAAGCAGACTGTACTTCGCCATCTTTCAGATAATTGACTCCGGCAGCGCAAAGCTCATCGGTACTAAAACGTCTGAAAGTTACAGGCAACGCTACATCGGAGCACCATCGCTGCCACATCTGACGATAGGCCGTTTCAAGATGCACCGTAAATTTGTTGCCATCACAGAGCGGCGAATCTGCCATCTTTTGCCGCAAACCAGTTCGAATCGATTGAAGAAGATTGATATCGGATGTTAGACGACTAATGATTTCTACATATTCATCGGCCGTCGTCGCTACCCATTCCGGATATCCAATGGTGAATAAAAAAGCCTTACTCTGGCGGCTGATTGGTGTTCCGCCTGCAAGTGAAACTACCGGCACTCCCATCCAGAGCGCTTCGCAGGTTGTGGCCCCACCGTTATAGGGAAAGGTATCCAAAACAATATCGATGTCACCGTACTCTGAAAGCATATCCGTATACGGAGAATTGAGGCGCAGTTCTATACTATCGGTTTTGACGCCGTGTCGTACAAATTTAGCAATAAAATCTTCCGTAACGGTTTCATTTTTGAAGGACTTTGACTTCAATATTAATCGTGAATCCGGTATGCTCAGAAGCAATCGTGACCATACCGCAATTACCTGCGGCGTGATTTTATGTATGTTGTTAAACGACCCAAAAGTCAGGTGTCCGTTCCGCAGCGCCGGGGTGGCTGAAATGGGTGGCGCATTCGCAATCGGTTGATAGCAGAAGCGGCAATCCGGCAGTCTGAATACTTGCT
The DNA here is from genome assembly GCA_964418315.1 of uncultured Geobacter sp. Taxonomy (GTDB): domain Bacteria; phylum Desulfobacterota; class Desulfuromonadia; order Geobacterales; family Pseudopelobacteraceae; genus JACRCG01. Next base: position 11,105 of record CAYQMO010000030.1, read on the forward strand.
CTGTGAAATAACGGTCCTGATCTGGCGGAATCGTAATCGGATCACTTATAATGTAGTCTATTGATGCCAGGCCTGTTGTATTGAAATATCCAAGCCAGGTGACTTGTATCGGGGCCGCCTTGCGGGAAAAAAGTCCCAGTCTGTGAAAGCCGGTATGTCCTGCAAGGTCAACCAGAATGTCAATGCCGTCCTGCCTGATCAGCGTTTCCGACTTCTCATCCGACAGGGCTGAAATATCACGGTAAACATCAGCACATTCGGCCAGCTCCTCTGTCAATTCGTCAGCATGCGGAAAAGAATTATATAAAAATATTTCTACATGGCGTTTGTTATGTGAGGTCAGCACCGGTTTAAAATGGAATGTTACCGGATGCATTTTCAGATCGCCAGATACATATCCGATCCTGATCCTGCGTTCCGGGTGCCTGCTGTTCAAGTGTTGCTGATGTTTTAAAGCATTTTTTAGATGTCTTCGTCCCCAGCGGGACGATTCGTTGTAAATATCCTGTTGCGAGAATGAGGGTATCAGATTCATTACAAATAGCAGACATGAATAGGCGGAGTCCTGCTTGGTAATGGCCAAGCTTTTTTTCAGATATTTGACCGCTTCTTCCGCCTGACCGAAGCCCTGCATTATGTTGCCGAGGTTATGGTAGATCGGAGCGTAATCAGGGTTAAGTTTCAGCGCTTTATTACACAAGCTCAAGGCTTCCGGAGCTTGGTCCTGTGTTATCAGCACTGTCGCCAGGGATGTCATGGCCTTATAATGATCCGGTTCATAATCCAGCACTTTACGGAACAGCTCTTCCGCTTCTTTTTGGAGAACGGCGTTGTGAAACATGACGCCGCGGCTATGGTATGCATCGGCAAAGTCTGGTTTCAATTCAATCGCCCGGTATATCAGTTGTTCAGCCTCCTTGCGGTCTTCACCGATCCGGTACCGCAACATACCAACGCCATGTAAAACACGCGGATGCTCAGGGTAAATTTCAAATAGCGCCTCGCATAATTTCAGGGCCTTCTTCAACTGTCCTCGGTCGGTAAGTCTGTTAATCTCTTTAAATTCCTGCTCGATATGATCTTCTGTACAAGTGCTTATGGATTGCATGCATCCTCATGTATTATGGAGTCTTTGTATCGACTGTCGTTGTTGCTTTCACAGTTACCAGATTATCTGAATACCGTAGTTAGAAAACATCCTATCTGCAGTTACAATTATGAGCTTGTCTGAAAGAGCCTGACCAATAAGCAGGCGATCAAAGGGATCTCGATGATGAAGCGGTAGAAATTCAGCTTTTGCAGCGTGTCGAAGTTCTATATTCAAAATTGTAAAACTATTTTCAGTAATCTGTTCGAGCACAAAACGATCGACCGGTTTGGCAAGTTCAAGTTTTCCAAGGCTTGATTTAATGGCCATCTCCCAGCAACTTGCAACGCTGAAAAAACACTCGTTATTCTCATTAGAAATAGCATCACGAGCGAAATCTGACAACTCCGTGGCGTCATTAACCCACCACAAGAACGTATGTGTATCCAATAATAGGCGAGACATCAGACATATTCCTTAAACTCAACAGGCAATTCGTCAAAGTCAGGTGCAATGTGTAAAATCTGGCCTTTTGCTGTGCCTGGCGTACGCTTTTTCGCGTCGGGTACAATTGGTACCAGTCTCAGTAACGGTTTGTTCCCCCTGGCGATTACAACATCTTCACCTAGCATAGCAATCTTCACAATATCAGAAAAATGGGATTTGGCCTCTGCAATATTGAACTGTCGCATAAAATTTACCTCCAAACTGGCTAAAAAACATAGTCATCATACATGGTCATAATTTTTGTGTCAAGGTGCGCTCTTGACAGGTGCGCTATCAAAAGGATGAGTGCTGCTTCAACTGTTTAATCTCCTTTAACACATCAGTATACTTCTTCAGCATCCCCTCAAATCTTTTAAGCTCTTGATCAGATATGTTATCCGCTGCCAACTTAACGCGTAAAAGTCCAATTGAAGCTGACACTAAAGGTTCGGACTTAAATTGAGTACGTTGCATCGCATCCTGATAAAGTTGTAACGCTGCGTTATTTCTGCCTTCTGTGGCTAGTTTTCCAGCTATCATCAATGCAGCCTGTTCATCGCCTGCAAATGAAGGTAGTTCGACAGCAGCCAGGTGGTACTGCTTCAGGGCTTCATCGGTTTCCCCCTTATCGAGCAAAGCTTTTATGTATATGTTTCTGAGTTTCCGAATATGGGTGGTTTGTGCAACGGTATCGCGCATCAGGCTGACATTGCTCTGCCAGACCATATTACGGTTGAAGGTAATTCCGGCGGCAGTCAGACAGAGAGTAATAACCATAATTAACACCACGGGCTTATGAGCGGGATGTTTCTCAGTCCAATTTCCGCTCCACAGGCAGAGTGCAATTATCCAGAAGGCGCTGGAAAGATAGATGTATCGCTCGGCATATGCTGTCCAGGCGATAGTGCCGAAAGCAAATGGAAGGGCTGGCAGCATAAGCAATAAGCCAAGGAGAGACATCAACGCAGGTAGTTTCCTGGAGATAATCAGATGACAGAGCCCTAGCAGAACTGCAATCCCGACAAAGTCATATAACGGATCTACTTCACGAATGAAAAAATTGAGTGGCATCGGAATGAAAAACTTTTTCACATAAAAGCCGACTGCACCCAAGAATAGCGAAATAGTATAATTCAAGTCGGCCAGCATAAGAGAAGCGGTCTGTCCGATTTTATTTACGCTGGAAGCAAATACCGCCTTGCGCAGAAGAAAGAACAGCCCGGCGACGGTAACGAATACAGACGCGGAAATGGCAGCCCACTTTGCCATAACGACAACAGGAATTCCTGCGTGGTCAGTTTTGTATTCAGAAAATGCGGTTTGCGACAGATACAGAAAAGCGATGCCGAAAACCAACCAGTACGATCCCATTAGCAGAGCGGAGAGAAAAGCGCATGAATAATAAGCAAGATACAGGCGAATTTTGATAATGTCACCGATACACTGATGCCTTGAATCAGTATTTGCTTTGTAGATTAGCAGCAGAGGCAAACCGATCAAATAACCAAAGGCGGTCTCCTTGGCGAGGCAGGCGATTAAGGCGCTCGTGATTGCTGTCAAGAGAAGTAAGTTCGATCCCCACCTTTTTCCCGGGGTGCCAACATATCTCAACAGACACAACACACTCACGAGCACGAATGTTCCCATCATGATATCAGTACGACCGGAAATCCAGTTAACCGATTCGGTCATAATCGGATGCATTGCAAACAACAGCGCAGCAACAAGCGGCATCCAGGTTTCGCGATGTCTCAAATGCAGGTAAACGGCTTCCCGGCAGATGCAAAATATCAACAAAGCGTTTACGAGATGGGCGACAACACTCTCAAAATGCATTAACCTTTCGTGGAGAAACCAGAGCTGCTTGTCCAAAATGTAACTTAGCATGATAAGCGGTCGGTAATAGCCACCGCCGGTACTATGGGGGAAAAAAATGTCTTTCAGTGAGAAAGTTTCTTCACTTAGAAAATAAGTGATGGCGTCATAGTCATCGACGAGAGATATGTCAGCAAAGAGGGTTGGGTAATACACAGCCAGTGTTACTGAGATGATTACCATTATCTGGTATGGTATAGAAAGCTTTTTCATCGGATGACGCCTGGTTGGCACATAAAAAAAGGGCTGGCATAAAGAAGCCAACCCTTGGAACAGAAGAAATGAAACATGTTACATGGATGTCCAGGTAGATCCGGTAACGCTGTTAGTGGCAATGTTTGCAGCCCCGGCAGTCGCATTGTTAGCTGTTGTTGTTGCAAAATAAAGCTTAGCATCACCATTTCTCGCGCCAATAATCTTGTCGCCAGAATTATGTCCGCAAGCAATGCCATAATTTGATCCATCAAATGCGCTAGCAGTTCCATCAGAAGCGTAGTAGCATTTTGAGTTCTGGGATGGAGTGAAACTGCTGCCACCGATACTACCACCGCTTACAATCGTTCCCGCATACACTGCTGAACTTGCAGCCATGGTAAGTACAATAACAACTGCAAGTTTAAGATAATTTTGTTTAGCCATGATATTAACTCCTTTCAAATTATAAAATAAATTTTCTTTGTAATGACGACATTCCGAAGGACAAAAACATACAGGTCTATGGTGTTGATCCACCTGGGTAACCTTGACGGTCTGCTTGAACGGCTTCCAATGTCGTTCTCAAGTTGCGTAAATCACTGGTGGCATTAGAGTTGTACCCTTTGGTGCGGTACGTAGAAAACTGCGGGATGGCAACGGCTGCCAGGATGCCGATGATCGCAACTACGATCAGCAGCTCGATCAGGGTAAAACCTTTTCTGTTTCTCATTTTCTGTAACATGTAGTTTCTCCTTTCGTGTTTTTTTGCTCTGAAATCAGAGCTTGGTTGCTAGCGTTATTGTATACAAAAGCAATATCAAGACCAAAAGCAAATTATTTTGCAACTCTCTGTTATAATTCAGCACTTATCACACTCCTCCGCTGCATATCTCATCAAGACCCAGTTTTGACAGTTTTGGGATGACAAAATTTGGCAGTAACAGATCTAATTCGGCAGGTCGCAGGCGGAATCTGGCAATATTGCCCTCATGCAAGCATTTCAGCTCGGTATGTACCAATTTCGGTATCCAATGACGCCAGTGCTGACGTATGACTTTACAACGCCCCATAAACGGATGTTTACACGGTGTTTCAAAAAAACTTTGTCGCAAGAAAGGTGTCATCCTGAGGTACGAAGGATCTGCTTTTTGCTGGTGTTACAACCAGAATCCACAGCAGATCCTTCATTTCATTCAGGATGACAGTTGTTTCTATGCAACTACGCAGTTACTTTCGTGCGTCAGTGCTGCAATGCCGCCGTTACGCTTGCAATTTTTTCTCTACGAGGCTATTGTAGCCCCTCCCAAATCCATAGAACCCGGAGATTCGGCAATGAAAATAATTGTAACTGATGAAGTTTCAGCGGAGGGACTGGCACTCTTAACCCAAGAACCCCGCATTCAACTGGACGTGAAACTTGGCTTGAAAAAAGATGAACTGCTTGCTGTTATTGGTAATTACGACATAATTATTACCCGCAGTGGCACCACTGTTGACAAAGCGCTCCTTGATGCTGCCACTCGTCTGAAGATGGTCGCCCGTGCGGGTGTTGGCATCGATAATGTCGATGTTGATTATGCCAGCTCAAAAGGTGTAATTGTTGTTAACGCCCCGTTCGGCAACACCAACAGCGCTGCTGAGCATACCATGGCGCTCCTGCTTTCATTCTGTCGTAATGTCCCAACCGCCAACAACAGCCTTAAATCCGGAGAGTGGAAACGGGCTCCTTTTACCGGATGCGAACTGAAAAACAAAATTGCCGGAGTCATCGGTATCGGCAAGGTAGGTGGACGTGTTGCCACGAGATTAAAAGCGTTCGAGTGTGACGTACTTGCCTGTGATCCGTATATTTCTGTTAAACGAGCCCACGACCTTGGCGTTAAGCTGGTCTCCCATGACGAGATCTACAAAAATTGTGACATTATAACGGTTCACACGCCGCTTAATGATGAAACCAAAGGGATGATCGGAGCAAGGGAGTTTGGGCTGATGAAAAGCGGCGTAATCGTCCTAAACGTTGCTCGTGGCGGCATTATTGAAGAGCAGGCTATGCTTGACAACCTGAACTCCGGCAAGGTTCTGGGCGGGGCGTTTGATGTCTGGAGCGCTGAGCCTCCACAGTCTGAGACTCTGAAACAGTTGATTGCACACAAAAACATGGTTGTTACCCCTCATCTTGGTGCCAACACCTTCGAAGCTCAGGTTAATGTGGCGATTGACGTATCTCAGGAAATTGTTAACTATCTTGACGACAAACCGCTTGAAAACGCAGTAAATATTCCGCGGTTCGACATGGCTTTGATGGACCAGATGCGGCCATTCCTCAATCTTATGAGCGTAATTTGTGATTTTGGAGTTCAGCTTGTTGACACCAATCCTGAAAAAATCACTTTCGGCTTCAGCGGTGCCATCGCTCACTACGACTGCTCACCACTTGCTGTTTGCGGACTTTCTGCCATCTTGAACCATAAACTCGATCAGGACGTCAATATGGTCAACGCAAGCATGATTGCTGAACAGATGGGCATTGTTGTCGAAGAGACCAAATCCACGCAGTCTGACGCTTTTTCGAATGTCCTCACGCTCATCATCGAAGGCAAAGGTAAACGAAGACTGGTTGCCGGCACACTTTTTGAGGGTCAGCCACGTATCGTTCGATTGCGGGACTATATTATGGACTTCGTACCTGACGAGTATATGCTGCTGCTGAACTACGAAGACCGCCCGGGAATGATCGGCAAAATCGGCACCATCATGGGGCAGCATGATATTAATATCGCCTCCATGAACCTCGGTCGCAGTGTAAAAAAAGGTGAGGCAATGGTTATTCTGTCACTTGATTCACCGGTACCGGCACCGGTCGTCGATGAGCTGCAGGTTGCCACGGAAGCGACCTTCATCAAGGCTCTCAAAATGAGAGTCGGGGCCTGTTCCCGAAACTGCGGCTGCGGCGTATAGACTGCGTCCATGCAATTTCCACAGATAGATCCTGTTTTCCTCAGCATCGGCCCGCTCCATTTCAGGTGGTACGGGCTGATGTATGTCCTGGCCTTTGTTGCGACCTACTTCATTATCAGATCTGAATCCAGGCGCAAACAGCTTTCCCTGACAAGCGACGATATTGCCGATCTGGTTTTTTATGGCGCAATGGGCGTAGTTCTTGGTGGGCGAATCGGTTACATTCTCTTCTACAACCTGGGCTTCTATCTGAGCAATCCGCTCAAACTCTTTGCCGTCTGGGAAGGTGGCATGTCGTTCCACGGCGGTTTTCTCGGAGTCATGCTGGCCTTTTGGTTATTTGCAAGGCGTAAGAAGATTCCGTATCTGTCGCTGATTGATATGGCAGCTCTCTCGGCACCGGTCGGACTGGGACTGGGGAGAATTGGCAATTTTATTAATGGAGAGTTGTACGGCAGACCCACTGATGCAGGATGGGGCATGATTTTTCCCGGCAGTGACGGAGTGCCGCGACACCCGTCGCAACTCTATGAAGCATTTCTGGAAGGTTTTGTTCTGTTTCTGGTTGTGTTCTTCGTTTCCAGGAGTTCAAAGGTGAACGGCGTCACAACCTGCGCCGCCATAGCTGGCTATGGACTGTTCCGCTTTATCGTAGAATTTTATCGTCAGCCTGATGCCCAGATCGGGCTCTTCTTCGGTCTGTTTTCCAATGGGCAACTTCTAAGTCTGCCTATGTTCATTGTCGGTATCTTTGCTGCGGTTTTGCTAACCAGACGTCATTCAGTCAAATAGTTTTTACACTTATATTTCCATGAAATACTTAAGGATTGATATTGTCCTTTTTTAGGTTATACTCTGCATCCAAAATTCAACCTGGAGGTTTACTATTATGATAAGCAAAGAAATGGCCGAAACACTTAACAAACAGATGAATATTGAACTGTTTTCCGCTCACATGTACCTTGTCATGTCGTCCTGTTGCAACGAACTTGGCCTTAAAGGTGCGGCCAACTGGTACTTTGTCCAGTATCGTGAAGAGATGATTCACGTCATTAAGTTTTATACCTATCTGACTGACCAGGGAGTTGTTATTTCGATTCCGGCCAGAAATGCTGTTCCATCCTCATATTCTTCGCTGCTTGAAATGGTAACAATGACTCTTGACCACGAGCAGATGATCACCTCCTGCATCAACAACCTGATTGAGCAGGCTGTTAAAGAAAAGGATCATGCAACCCAGATATTTCTGCAGTGGTTTGTGACAGAACAGATCGAAGAAGAAAATAATGACCGCGATCTTCTAGCCAAGCTTAAACTGGTCGGCGATAACGGCTATGGTCTTCTGATGATTGACAGAGAGATGGGACAGCGGGTTTTTGTTGCCCCGGCCGGTTCAGTTCTGGCTGTATAGACGATGACTACAAAGATTCGTTTCTGCGAACATAACAAGGGTAAAGGAAAAGTGGTTCGGCGACTGGAGGAAGAGTTTCCTGACCTGAACATAAAGGTGAAGAGCTGCGTCAAGCAGTGTGGCTGCTGCCGTGAACAGCCGGTGGCGGTTGTAGACAAGAAAAAAATCACCGGGAAAGATGGCGATGATTTATATGCGAAGATTTTAGAAATAATCCGGCAGGAGTAATACCAATAGGGTTGACAACCTACATCCTGCCGGAACGAATGATTGCGTAAACAAGCCAGAGTCCTACAACCCCAGCTACTGAATACCCTATAAACGCAAACACCGGTAGATCCATAATTTTTGGACCTTTATCAGCCTGCATGCTTATCGAAGAACCGATGATAATAGCCGCCAGAATCATGCTTGTTGAAAGACGGTTGATTGAGCGGTCAAATTCGGCGGTAAACTTATCCAGACCACGATGTTCAAGGTCGATTTTAAACTTGTTGCGGTTGACGCGATTGATGATTTCTTTCAGGTCTCGCGGGATGTTGCGCGCCAGATTAAGATAGGAAACAATAACCTGGTTGATTTCTCGCGAAACCCTCCTTGGCGAAATTTTTTGTCGAATTTCCTTTACAATAAACGGTCGCAGATGGGCAACCATATCGAAGTTGGGGTCAAGCGCACGCCCTGACCCTTCGATCAGAACCAGCGACTTGGCCAGCAGCGTAAGATCAGGCTGTATTCTGATACTATACATGGTAATAATTTCAACGAACTCCATCAACATCCGCCCAACCTCAATCTCTTTGAGCGGCATTTCGTAGTAGCCATCCATAAAATTGGATAAATCCCGTTTAAGCGACCGACTATCCAGCGAGTCCGATACATCTCCGGCAAAAAGGAGCAGTGAGACGACCTCGTCCATGTCCCGTTTGACGATTGCAGTAAGTATATCGGCAAGAAATGTTTTAAGCCCTGCGTCCAGCCGTCCGACTATGCCGTAATCGAGGAGGCATATTACGTTATCAGGCAGGATTAAAATATTTCCCGGATGAAGATCACCATGGAAAAAACCATGCGTCAGCACCATTTCCAGGAACGAGTCTGCCCCGCGCCGGGCGATCAGTTTTCCGTCAAGTCCCTGCGCAAAAAGTGTATCCCTGTCAGATATCTTCACACCGGCTATATACTCCATAGTCAGGACAGCTTTGGAGGTTTGTTGCCAATATACCTTGGGAAAGTACATCCATGGAGTTTTTACAAAATTGTCTCTGAATTTTTCGATAGTGTGGGCTTCTCTGGAGAAATCCATCTCCCTGCGAATAGTCCGGGCAAATTCCCGCACGACAGCGACCGGGTCATAAAGCTCGCTGCCGGAAAAATACCGTTCAGCAAGAGAGGCAAGTGCCATCAGAGCACTTATATCTGCTTCTACCACAGCAACTATACCGGGGCGACGCAGCTTGATTACCACATCTTCACCGGTAATCAACCTGGCTCTGTGAACCTGGGCAATGGAAGCGGCGGCCAGCGGCTCTGGGTCAATTTCCGCAAAAAACTGCTCAACAGGGGCTCCCAGCTCTGCAGCTATCTGAATCAGCGCCTCCTCAAACAGGAAGCTCGGTACACTGTCCTGCAGCTTTTCAAACTCCACCACAAAAGAGCGCGGCATGACATCCGGTCTGGTTGAGAGCAGTTGCCCCAATTTAACAAAGGTCGGTCCCAGCTCCTCCAGAGCAAGACGCATCCGCTCTGCAGCAGTAAGTCTGGCAATATCAGGCCTTTTTCGATCAAACAGCTTCTGGCTGCGTGCGACTACATCGGAAAGTCCGATCACCTCAAGCGCATGATCAAAACCGTAGGTGCTGAGTACGCGAACGATATTCAGGTAGCGCCTGATGCTGCGGATGTTCCGGTTTATCTTCAGAAAGGGGAGCATCAATTAGTTACTGCTGCGCGATTCCAGTTCCTCTACCCGCTTGGCGAGTCGGTCATAATCGTCCCGGGAAACAAGCCCCAGGCGATCAACGACTTTCTGAACTTCATCTTCGGCGATAGTCTGAATCTTTGCCCTGCTCTCTTTTGCAAGGCTCTGGATCTTGTCAACAAACTGCTTCCCCTCATCTTCACTGATTTTGAAGCGATCTTTCATTTCTGCAACCAAATCTTCAGCCTTCTTCTGTGTCATCGCCGCAACTCCGATTGTCGTCATTACAGCCTTTTCAAGTAACTCCAGCATGGTATACCTCCCGTTTTTTTGTTGCGACCAGATGCTTGCCAATTACTCCCGCACCTTTCTGGCAATTTCAAAAAGTGCGATTCCTCCGGCAACCGAAGCATTCAACGAACTCACCCCGCCATACTGCGGGATCGACATTACCACATCACACTGTTTCCGCACCAACGGCCTGATTCCTTCCCCTTCGCAGCCAACAACCAGCACAACGTTTTCTGAAAAATCGGTGCCATATAGCGACTGCCGGGCAGCACCATCAAGAGCGTACACCCAGTAGCCAAGTTTTTTCAGTTTTTCAAGCGTATGGGCAATATTTGTCACCATAGCAACCGGAACGGTCTCTACGGCACCTGCCGACGTTTTTTCGGCAGCGGCGGTAATCCCGCAGGCACGATCTTTTGGTATTACGACACCATCGACTCCGGCACAGGCGGCGGATCTGATCAGCGCACCAAGATTATGTGGATCCTGAATCGCATCTAGAACAAGAATAAAGCCGGCTTTTCCAGACTGGCTGATCGAAGTCAACAGATCGTCAAAATCAGAATAGCGAAATGGTTCAACCTCCAGAGCGATGCCCTGGTGGTGCGATGACGCACACATTTTAGTGAGATCAACCTTATCCCGGCGGTGAACGGCAACGCCCCGTTCTTCAGCCAACCTTATGATTTTTTCAACCCGATGATCGGTCGCACTGATCTGAACGTAGAGGTTGAAGGCTCTGCGCGATCCCTGCAGCGACTCCTTTACCGGATTGACTCCAAAAATCAATTCACCCTTCATGACGTGCTATCCGATATTTCGGCAGCGATACATTCTGCAGCCTGAACAGGATCAGGTGCTTTGGCGATCGGGCGGCCGATCACCAGATAGTCAGCGCCACAATGTACCGCTTCCGAGGGTGTCATGATTCTTTTCTGATCATCTGCAGATGCGAAAGAAGGGCGTACCCCCGGAGTAACAATGAGAAAATCGGAGCCGCAAGCATATCTGATCAGACCGATCTCAAGCGGAGAGGCAACCACACCATCCATACCTGATGCTTTTGCAAGCCGGGCAAGACGCAGCACCATTTCCTGAACAGAATATTCTATTCCCACCTGTCGCAACGTTTCAACTGTGGATGAAGTCAAGATGGTCACAGCCAGAAGCCGGGGACGTTCAGTGTCATTAAACTCCTTGTGTATGGCCGTCACGGCAGTTTCCATCATTTCTGCGCCACCCAGCGCATGCAGATTGGTAAACCGGACGCCAAGACGCGCAGCTTCAAGCATCGCATTCGCCACAGTGTTCGGGATATCATGATATTTAAGATCTAGAAAAACCTCGCCACCATGCCTCTTGACAGCCTTGACCGCAGCCGGACCACAGGAAGTGAACAGTTCCTTGCCAACTTTGAACATGCCGACTTTATCAGCCAGCAACTCACTCCACCGGTCAATATCATCCAGACCATGTACGTCCAAAGCAAATATAATTTTTTTTCGTGCTTCTTCTAAAGTCATAGTGCCCTCATTTCATGAATTCTATTGCAGCCGCAATTATCCCATTCGCATCGATACCGACATCCTTGCGCAACTGAGCCTGACTCCCCTGCTCGACATAATAATCAGGAAGTCCAAGACGTCGCACTTTTACGTTATGAATATTGTTATTATTAAGCAGTTCCAAAACTGCACTGCCAAAGCCACCCTGCAAGGCATTTTCCTCTACAGTCATGATCATGCCGCTCTGAAGAGCTACTGTCAGTATCAGTTCTTTATCAAGCGGTTTAACAAAACGGGCGTTAATCACTCCGGCTGAAATGCCTTTTATTCCGAGTGCTTCTGCAGCCTGAAGCGCAGGGTAAACCGTTGCTCCAACAGCAATAATAGTCAGGTCTGTGCCGTAAATGAGCTGTTCACCCTTACCTATTTCAAAAATTTTAAGGTTTTGATCCAACGCTACGCCATAACCGGTGCCGCGCGGATAACGAAGCGCTGTCGGCATACCGGAATAAATGGCGGTCTTAAGCATATGGCGTAACTCGTTCTCATCTTTCGGAGCCATAATTGATATTCCCGGCAAATGCCGTAAATACGAAAGATCGAAAGCGCCATGATGAGTAGGGCCGTCATCTCCAACCAAGCCGGCACGATCCATGGCGATTGTTACCGGCAGATTCTGCAGGCAGACATCGTGAGAAACCTGATCGTAGGCGCGCTGCATGAAAGTGGAATATATGGCAACCACAGGCTTGAATCCCTCTGCAGCCAGGCCTGCCGCAAATGTCATGGCATGCTGCTCGGCTATACCGACATCAAAAAAACGCTCAGGGAACCGCTGACTAAACGGGTTAAGTCCGGTTCCATCAGGCATGGCAGCAGTTATTGCAATAATTTTAGGATCTTCTGCCGCCAATTGTACCAAGGTATCACCAAATACATCAGTATATGATTTGATGTCCGGCTTGGGCGCTCCTTTTCCGGTGGCCACGTCAAAAGCCCCCACGCCATGATATTTGGCAGGGGTCTCTTCAGCAGGTTTGTACCCTTTTCCTTTGGTTGTCATAACATGAACAAGCAGTGGACCATCAAGCTCGTTGATATTTTTGAATACATCAACCAACTGCTGCAGGTTGTGCCCGTCCAAAGGGCCGATATAATCGAAGCCAAGCGCTTCAAAGAGAGCGCTGGGCGTGAGAAATCCCTTCAATGAATTTTCCGCACGGCGGGCAAAATGCAGAATATCAGTGCCAATAGCCGGAATATGAGTAAGCAGTGTTTGTATCTCTTTTTTTAAATCGCGATAATTTCGTCCGGTCATTTTACGAGAAATAAACGCGGAAAAAGCGCCAACATTTTTTGAAATCGACATTTCGTTGTCATTTAGTATGACAATCAGGTTCTTTTTTAGATGCCCCGCCTGATTCAGCGCCTCAAAAGCGATACCGCCGGTCAGAGAGCCATCACCGATAACCGCTATGGAATGTTTTTTCCTTCCATCAATGCCAGCCGCAACAGCCATACCGAGACCCGCAGAGATCGAAGTTGAAGCATGGCCGACCCCGAACGCATCATGCTCTGACTCGCTCCGTTTTGGAAAGCCGGAAATACCTTTGTACTGGCGCTGAGTATGAAAGCGATCGCGCCGCCCGGTGAGAATCTTGTGAGTATAGGCCTGATGCCCGACATCCCATATAATGTTGTCTTTCGGTGAGTCGAAACAGTAGTGTAAAGCAATGGAGAGCTCAACCGTACCGAGATTTGAAGCGAGATGCCCACCGGTAGTGGAAACAGTTTTCAATAGTAAAGCACGAATCTCGCCGGCAAGCCCCGCCAGTTGTTCAGGTCTAAGTTTTTTCAGATCTGAAGGTGAATTTATATTTTCAAGCAGCATCGCCGTACTCCATTGGAAACTGACATAACAAATCAACTTTAAAAGAGCCGAAATACTAACATAGTACGCAATGCCTGTATATTTTTTTCCAT
>CAYQMO010000031.1:0-24757 GCA_964418315.1 uncultured Geobacter sp.
GCTCCCAGAAAAAATATCTGCCAAGCCGTTTTCCTGTCGGATCAGGAAATCTGAATTTATGGGAGCCATCAAGACACCTAAAAAAGGTATAATATATGTTGGTACACACGAAAACGCACCTTACTGACAACCTCATACCATTGACGTTATTTGTCCATCCCATTATCTGTACCACACATCCAGCCATACTTTTATATGGTTTTATTAGGTAATTGCTGATAGGATTGATCCATGGTGACTCAGTTTGAGTGGGATGACAACAAGGATATTGAAAACCAGAGCAAGCATGGTATTGCATTTACCAAGGCACAATATGCTTTCTCGGATAATAAACGTGTCATTGCGGAAGATGTTACCCATAGTGAGAGTGAACGACGCTTTTACTGCTTTGGTCTAGTCGATGGTGGAATTCTGACAGTCCGATTTACCTGGAGAGATGGAACAATCAGAATATTTGGTGCCGGTTACTGGCGGAAAGGTAAGACAATATATGAACAAGCAAATAACCTATAGCGATGAGCCGATTGGTGATGTTAGGATTGTGAAGGATTTCCTCCCGGCACCAGAAGAATTGGTATTTCGGGAGGATTCCGTTAAGGTAACAATCTCGCTCAGCAAGAAGTCTGTGGATTTTTTCAAGTCTGAAGCTGACAGTCACCATACTCAATATCAGCGGATGATCAGAAACCTGCTGGATGCGTATGTAGACACACAAAAACCATCAGGTGGGACAACACGAAGGAGTTTGACTGCCTGAACCACAGTCCGTTAAACAGTTTATATTATTCATTTCACCCGCTTACCTTTGCAAAGGATTCAGCGGGTTTTTTAGTTCAGATTGTACCTGATATATTTTTTGCTTTTGCAGTTATCCGCAGTTATCCTTTTTATCCTTTAGACCCGCTTTTGGGCCCTGATAAATAATAGGTTTGCTTTTGACTTCAAAGGCTATTTAACAGGGATAAAGAAAGATAAAGGCGGATGAAACCTTTAAACGCTGAGATAACTATCCAGTTGAAAAGATGTCCATGTGATTATCGAGGATTGCTGTAGGTTTTCCCTGGTATACAGGTTGACCGGACGGCATTTGTGATGCTATTATCCCGCTTGATTGATGTGCAAAAGGCACAATTTTACTTCTCTTTTTGCAGTTAGGAGCCTTGCAAAAATTAACTGTTCTTTTCCGTTCGTGGTGAGCTTGTCGAACCACGAACGGCTGCCATTCGACAAGCTCAGAGTGAACGGTATATGTTCAAGTTATTTTTGCTGGATTCCTTAGCTGTTAATGGTTCCCCAATTGCCCCCAACAGTCACAAGATTTATTCATTGGCAGCATTATTGATCGTTGTATTTCTTGCGGGAGGCTGTGATGAAATCTTATTCTAACGAACGCGGTATCACCGGGATGATTCAGTTGGCCTCGCTATCTACCGATAACAACGCCAACTTAGTGTATTCTGCCGCGAACCCGTCAATTGCTGGTAGTGCGTCCGGAGGTACTTATACCTTGTCTTATTGGAAATAGAATTAATGCGATTTGCAACTTTGCAAAATATGAATTATGTCTTGAAAAGCGTACTGTACACATTGGTGTTGCTTATGCTTTGTATGGCCCATGATGTGGAGGCCAAAGATATTTATACAACGCGGACCGGTCTCTCCTGCGATTGGTGCCACTCGAGAATTCCACGCCTGAACGAAATGGGAGAACGCTATAAAAGCAATGGTTATTCACTTGAAGATAAGGCTCCCGCTCCAAGCGAAGCTACGCCGCCGCAGACAGATGCACAATCAACACCTGAGTTGAAATCGCAGGAAAAAACCGGTGATATGAGCGGAAAAGATGCGCCCGTCCATTCAAATAAAATGCAAATCTAGTTAGTTCCATGAATTGACAGATCAATAACCAGCAGTTACTATGTAGGCTTACATAGATGCAGACAGTGTGATGGGGGTACTAATGGGTAAAGTCATATTTGTATTTACGGGTGTTTTTGTGGGCGCTGTAGTTTATGAGTTGATTAGCCGAGCGAATTCAGGAATGACAAATAAGAACCCATGCATCAAAAAGTAACAACATTTATTATCGGCACCGTCATTTTTTTTATGACAGCGTCCAATGTTTGGGCCATTGCATCATATTCAAGGAAATATGAAATGGGTTGCAAGGGCTGTCACGGTTTTGGCTCTAGCCTGAACGCTGTTGGCTTGACGTACAAAAAGAAGATCGCTTCCTCTGACGAAAACGAACCTGCAAAACAGAAAAGCGCTAAGCCCGGAGGGGTGAAAAGCGATACAAAGGAAACCTTACTGCCTGTTGGCAATCTGCCTGAAGTGGAGCCGGAAGCCAAAGTATACCGTTTGAATGCTGAGAACGGGATCCCGGTTTTTACCGATAATCCAATGAACACTCTGCCGGTGGAGAAAAAGTCTGACATTAAAAAGATTAGGAAAAACATCGTACAGAGCGGAGCAAAGCCGAGGTTGGCAACAGCACGCGAAGTTCAATCTGACAAAACAGTAAAATTAAAGCCAAAGGCAGCTACTCCAAATTTACCTCTCCCCAGATCATCAGGACAACCAAAAACGGATCGGATCAGCGTTTCGCAAAAACCATTACCTGCCACGTTTGAAAAATGTATGGAAACTTTTCTGGTTAAACAGCCACAGCCAATAAATGCGGAAGCGGCTATGCTACAATTCACTGAAGCAGAGGAAGCATGCGCTCGCTACGCAAAATAGAGGAGTTGCAAAATGAAAATACTACCTGTTGTCATGCTTCTTATGGTGCAATTAGTCTGGTGCCAATACGTTGGTGCGGCGGCGACAGCGACCAATGATGACTATGCCTGCGCTCCTATCTCTCAAAGCGTAAAACCAAATATCCATCTGGTGCTTGATTTTTCTGGATCGATGGGTTTTTTAGCATACCCTTCCTGTGGTAAAAATTACATTGGAACCGGCTCTTACTTCGGCTATTTCAAGTCAGACAGCTACTATAAATACAACGTCGCAAATGGTTATTGGGAGGAAAACGATGCCGCCTGCAGCAGTACTACTGGGATTGGAACAATCTCTTCCGGCTGTCTCTACGGCAACTTTCTCAACTTTGCCACTACCACAAGGATAAACGTAGTCAGAAAAATTCTGACCGGTGGCAAATTTGACACAGCAACCAATAAGTATGTTGATGAGGGTGAGGACTCAAATTACAACCCTTATGCTGATTCTACAACCCATTGCAAAATAACTATAACTGCAGGTACCTCGACAACAAGAATAATGAAGTTTGAAAATGATGCCATGACCATAACCGCTAAAAAAATTGAAGTATCAGCAGCAAATAAAACTTTTAAGAAGACAGATTTAGCTAAAGGTTTTGCCGTCGGTAATGTCATCACAACAACTGGCTTTACCAAACCAGGCAACAATGGCACCTTCACTATTACAGGCATTTCGTGTGACCAAAATACTATTACCGTAGCAGGAGCAAGCGGACTCGTCGATGAAACGAGTCCCAACTCCTTTACGGCTAAGATAGTTACCGCAGGTTCTACTTGTGCGGTGCTGGGTACGGCACTTTCAACAGCAACGTACAATATTCACAACACAACCACCACGCCTGCAGATGTTACCGGAGTGATTCAAACCCTTTATCCAGCTCAGGCGGATCTTGAGCTGTTGACCTACAGCGGTTCTACCTTAGACTACACGGTCGGCAAAAACAAACCTCTTGCCGATTACGTTTCAGCCATTAACGGACAGTCTCCTGATAATGGAACCTATACAGGACCTGCGTTGGAGGAAGCACAAAAATATTTTAAACAAGTAAGCATGGCGGACAGTACCAATACTACATTGATGGTTTCAGTAGCTGACCCCACCAAAGATCCGTATTATGACACCGGCGCTGTGGCGGTGAAATGCCGCAAGGCTTTTGTGCTGTTAATTTCGGACGGGCAGTGGTCTAATGGTACTACTGACCCGGTCATACCTGCGTACTATATGCATATGAATGACTTGCGGAGTGATGCGGCTTTGCCTGACGCGCAAACTGTTAACACATACACCGTATACGCCTTTGGCGATGGCTATCCGGGGCGCAATGCCTTGATCTATGCTGCCATGTGGGGTGGCTTCATCGACGGAGATGGCAATAGAGCCCCCTATCCGTTTGCGACCGTATCTGCCGCAAATATGGCCAGCGGTACGTATGCCCCTTTTGGTAGTAATGACAGTAGGAGTTATCTGGCGGCTGGAACCACCTTTCCCATTACCCAATGTAATCCGACCGGTACCTGGTCACCATCATGCACTGAATGGGCTGACCCATTGACCGGGCTCCCATACAACTATTTTGAGGGGGCGGATGGTGATGCACTTAAAGCCGGGATACTAAGTGCTGTCAATTCAATGTTGGGGCAGGCCAATTCCGGAACGGCAGCTTCGGCAATGGGCAGTGCCGGTAGTAGTGGCGCTGTTCTGCTTCAAACACTCTACTATCCGGAAAAAGAATTGGCGGCAGGCTTCAAAGTCAAGTGGTTCGCGGATTTGCAGGGTTACTGGTACTACGTTGACCCATTACTCGATTACATAAGTATTCGGGAAGACAGCGTCCAAGATAAAAAACTTAACCTCACCAACGACAAGATTGCTGATTTCTACTTTGATGGAACTAAAACCCAGGTTAATCTATACGCTGATGCCAATGGCGACGGTGCCAAGGACGGTGTCACCCCGAGTAGTACCGTTTCCATCGATGCCGCAAAAAACCTTTTTAGTGCTGGAACATTACTTGCGTCTATGGCTCCGTCTGCCCGCACTATCTTTACAAGTAACCCCACAACAACTTCTGCCACAAAGCTTGACTTTCAATCAGACAACACAACGGTAAACACACTTTACCCATATATGGATACTGACAGTACCAAGGCAATTGACATTATCAACTTCGCTCGTGGCACCTATAATTCTGCATATCGCGATCGAAGAATGAACTCTGCAGCCACAATAGTCTGGAAGTTGGGGGACATCGTCAATTCAACTCCTAAAATCCAGTCAAAAAATCGTTTAAACGGCTACAACCTGCTGCAGCCAGGAGGTTTTTCTGATCAAAGCTATGGTAAATTCATAAACTCAAAAGACTATAGCTTACGTGGTACCGCTTATGTTGGCGCCAATGACGGCATGCTGCACGCCTTCAAGGTTGGCTCGACTTTCAAAAGCAAAACAACTGGGGTAGTCGCAGAGCTGAAAAACCCTGATGAGAGTACGGCGACAGAGCTAGGCAAAGAGCTGTGGGCATTCATACCCAAACATACACTCCCCTATCTGCAGTATCTTGCAGACCCGTCATATAAGCATATTTTTATGGTGGATGCAGCGCCGCTCCTGATTGATGCCAGTATTAATACTACATTTGATGCCAGTGTAACCTGCGCCGATGCGACCTACTCGCAGTGTGTGAAAAAAACGACGGTTTCCTCCAGTACCGGGCAACTGAGTTATGACACTGCTGCTGCGGGAGGAGGTACCAGTTGGCGGACGGTTTTGCTTGGCGCTACCGGCATGGGAGGCGCTGCCAGTTCAACTCTTGCCGCGACAGCCACGGGAGCGGCGATCTCCGTTGTGTCAAACAAATTCAATCGTACTGCGGGCAGCTTTATAACTGACGGCTTTGCTGTCGGGACTATATTTACTGCAGCCGGTTTCACAAATAGCGGGAATAATGGCATATTTACCGTTACAGCGGTTACGGCAACGGTCATTACCTGTTCCCCTGCGCCTACAACTGCTGAAGCAGCCACCACTTTAGCCACTCTGAAACAGATAAGTGTAAAAACGCCGATAAGTACAATTACAAATGCAACGAGTGGTTTTGGCTTCTCATCCATTTTCGCTCTTGATGTCACCAATCCAATTACCTCCGATTTGACCAGTGGTACATACCCAAAACTGATGTGGGAGTTTAGCGATCCGCGACTTGGTTTTACTACTGTCACACCGGCTATCATACGTATTAAAGACTCCAACGAAACATCATCCGGCCTGCAACGCAACGGAAAGTGGTATGTAATTGTCGCATCCGGCCCGACCGGGCCAATTGCAAACAACCGGTTTTATGGCTACTCAGACAAAAAACTCACCATTTTTGTGCTGGATCTGAGAACCGGGGCGTTGGTAAGAACCTTCAGCAGTGCGGCAACGGGCGGAATCAATACAAACTTCACACTTCCGGTGGATGCCCCCGCTTTTGCCGGATCTCTTTCCGGATCAACCACTGATACGGATAAATTTGATGGCACCCGGTCTGGCGCATACAGCGATGATGCGATTTATATCGGGTACACGCGGGGCAATAGCAGCACCGCACCCACCGCATGGAACGTGGGGGGAGTGGTCAGACTGCTTACCTATAACGACCCAAATCCGGCAAATTGGGAAATTTCAAATCTGATTGACGGCATCGGTCCGGTTACCACAGCGGTTACCAAACTCCAGGATTCTACAAAATCAAAACTTTGGCTCTACTTCGGTACCGGACGGAACTACTTTAAAGGTGATGACCCCACTAACGTGCAATCACTGTTTGGAATTAAGGACCCTTGTTTTGTCTCAGGTAACAAATTTGATATCGCAAGCCATTGTACAACATCGGTTACCAAAGCCGAACTGGACGATCGAACCACTGTGTCCAGTGCTGCTGTGGCAAAAGGGTGGTACATTGATCTTCCTGCAGGTAATGGCACAACAACCTATTCAAAACGGGTCATAACTGATCCGGCTGCGAGTACCAACGGCGTGGTGAGTTTTACCACCTTTACCCCGGCAGCAGGTATATGCGACTTTGGTGGCTCTACCTCCCTCTGGGCATTACGCTATGATACCGCAGCGAGCGGCGCCGCGAAAATGAAGGGGCAGATATTAGTGCAACTTTCAACCGGAGCCTTTCAACAGGTTGACATGGCCAGCGCATTTACTCAGAGTGGTAACCGTGAAACGACTGCGTTCCAGGGAGCACCGCCAAAAATGGATCCGCTGGTTTCCGGCAACACCAACCATCGGCCCTCAAAGCGTTTTTTGCATATTCAGGAACGATAGCATCTTGAACTCAGAGGGCTTTACATTGGTTGAAGTAATGATATGCATAGCAATTATGGCTATTGTGATGTCAGTTGCCACACTCAATTTTCCATCCATGCTGTCAAAAGCCAATACTGAAAAACAGGCAGGAGAAATGCTTTCATTGATTACCACTGTGCGCTTGAATGCCATGCAGAAGAAACAGAGAAGCGCTCTGATACTTGGCCCCAATCAGTTCGTTTACAAGACATATAGCTCTGATGGCGAGGCCCGAAGCAATGGTATAACAATTAGTACCACAAACTATTTTTCGGAGACGAAGAGGAAAGCCGCAGGAGCGAGCACTTTAACCACATTGAATGCAGCCAGCGACTTCATAGAGTTCGACAATCGGGGATACACCAATAATACGACTGAGCTGGTGCTGATGCCGGTTCTTTACGGCGGCGGACTCAACTGCATTGCGGTTGAGACAGCCCGTACCAGCATCGGGAGGATGGTTGATGCGAGTACCTGTCAAAAACAGTAAGGTTACTGGATTTACACTGATTGAAGTCATGGTAGCCATGCTGATTATGTCGGTGGGAATAATGGCTTTGATGCAGACACTGGTGTATGCCATAACATTTAGTCATAGCAATAAACTAAGAAATGAAGCAATTTTGATTGCAGGGAGTGCCATGGAGGCGCGACGGATAAGGCCGTTTTCCAACATAACGACTCCACGTGTTCCATTTGCACTGGGGTATGTAAATTATTCCGTTGTCAGCACAGTTACCAAGTTTGCCTCTTACACTACTTCAGCTAACATCCAAGTTACCGTTTCCTGGCGAGATAAAGCGGTACGGAAATCTCATTCCCTTTCAACAGTCGTTAGTTATTAACGGAGAAGCATCACGATGCTGAGTCGTATCTATAAAAATAATAAGGGTTTTTCTCTTATTGAGCAACTTATCGTTCTGGTGCTGTTTTCTGTAGTCATAACGATAACGTCAAATATATTTGATGCGTTGCTGCCGAAGGCCAAGTCCCTGGCAAAAAGTGAAATCTCCAGCACTCAAGGGATCATAGGTTTGGAAATGTTACGAAGTGATCTGGAAAAAACAGGATTCGGGCTTTTTACCGGTGTCGATATTTCACCACCCACGTATTCCGAAGCGGTGGCTACGCCGGCATCAAACTATAACGATGCACCAAACGGCATCCCGCGAGCAATTACCGCTGGAAATGATTTGACATCTGCTGTCCTCTCCGGAACGGATTATCTGGTTATAAAAGCTACTAACGTTGCTGTGAATTCTGCTTCACAGTGCTGGACTGTGGTGAATGGGTCATCAGCATCAAAAGTGTGGGGTGCGAACGATCTGAAAGAGAGCCGTAATGACCGGGTCGTGGCTCTTACTCAAAGCTATATTAATAACGAGATGTCTCGCAAGTTAATTTACAGTGGCAGTAATACCACGGTGGCTTATAAGGCGAATGCTAAATATGCGGCCCCATTTGCTACGTATTCCGGAAATATGCAGTATTATTATTACGGGCTTGACAATACATCTACAACTCGTACCCCCTTTAATCGCGCCGATTACATGGTAAAACGGATAAGCGGTGATGTTCCGGACAAATGTTCCCCTGCAGCAGGTGTGCTGTATAAATCGATTCTCAACCAGAGTGACGGCAGTATGCAAGACATTGCACTGCTGGATTGTGTTGCTGATATGCAGGTGGTATTCGGCTGGAATACCGGAACAGATTCTTCCAATTTTGCTGTAGACACCTATACAAATGCGGATGGATCATCCCCAGGAGGGTTGTCTACTGCGGTTCAACCGCTTACAGATGCCAATACGATAATGACGCGCCTGAAGTTGATCAAAGTTTATATACTTGCACAGGACGGTGGATACGATAAAAACTATACCAACACGAATACGGCAATGAAAGTTGGGGTAACAGGTGAAACCGGTTTTACTAAAACAGTAAATCTGACGCTTTCGGATTATCGGAACTACCGATGGAAGCTGTACCATCTTGCGGTACGTCCCAAAAATCTTTTATAGATATAAAGTACTTGTTGGGGATTGGTAATGTTTTTTCTGAAAAGGTTGGATAATAAAGGAGTTGCGTTAATGACCGCTCTCATGATGACGGTAATGACACTGTCCATCATCATGGGTGTGATGTATCTTATTTCTGAAAATATTACGGGTACCGCCTCACGCAAATCTTATCGAAATGTACTGGAAGCATCGTATGGCGGGGCTGAACTTGTTTCCAAAGCAATAATGCCCCAACTGTTCAATAATATTTCTACCAGTGTTTTGAGGAGCAGCTTTAGTGCTTTAAGCCCCAGTTTCACCAGTTCAAACTGCCTGCGAAATAAATTGGCTAACTCTTCCAATTTGTGGGGAACATCGGGGAGTAGTTGCAATAACTCCTTGAATCCGAAAATTGGCACAGATATGTCGTTTGAATTATCCGGAGTTGATGGCGTTGGCTATAAAGTATATGCAAAAATTGTTGATACAGTACCGGGAGCCCCATATTCTGATGCGAGTAACGAAGCACAACTTGTAGGTGGTGGTGTTGCGGATAACAGTGCAGGCACAACAACAGAGATGAGGCACTTTCAGTACAGGATCGAAATAACCGGAGAACGCAAAAATAATCCCTCTGAAAAATCTAACGTTTCGGTGCTTTATGAATATTGATCCTGATATAAACAGCATGCTGCCACAAACGCCTCTGCAATCTCCGGATTGCTGCCAAAATGCAGGTGAATGTAGGATGCGAGGCAGTTGCGAATTTGAAATCCCTCCATGCCCAACACGTCTCCCCGCCTGGATACCTCGTAACAGCGCCTGACCTCATCCGGCATGATGCCGATCTCAGAATAATGAAATTCATGGCCACGAACGACCGCCCCTTGTGCACCGATGATGCAGTTTTGCGTCAGTTCAACCTGGCGATAGCCAAGCGCCTTGCGGCGCGGAAGCATCCGGCAGCGCACCGGGAAAAGCCCGACAAAATCGGCTGAAGGTTGCCCGGCTGAACCATCAATCCCCAGAGTCAGATAGACAAAGCCGCCACATTCAGCATATACCGGCATATCCGATGCTATGGCCGCACGAATGGACTCTTTCATGCTGACGTTACCATGCAGCGTTTCTGCATACAGCTCCGGGTAGCCACCCGGCAGATATACGCCGTGAACAGGGGAGGGTAGGGCGGTGTCATGGAGTGGTGAAAAATAGATCAGCTCTGCGCCGGTCTCCTTCAAAAGTCGCAGATTATCTTCATACATGAAACAGAACGCGGCGTCTTGGGCAACGGCGATGTAAATTTTCCCCTGCCCCCCCTTTGCAAAAGTGGGGGAGTATGTAACCCCCCTTAATAAAGGGGGGCAGGGGGGGATTTGCAGTTGACTCAGCCGATCCAGATCCAGACAGCGCTCAGCCATATCCGCCAGCCTGCCGATGAACTCTGCAGAGAGCGGATTGTCCTCTGCCGTTATCAGGCCAAGGTGGCGCGAGGGGATGAGTAGTGATTCGTCGCGTGGAATAGCACCAAAACAGAGGAGTTCAGGACAATGTGTGGATAGTGAATCTCTGAGCAGTTGGGCGTGCTGTTCGCTCCCGACGTTATTAAAGATAACGCCTACCAACCTGATCAGCGGATCAAAACCGGCAAAACCTTTGACGAGCGCGGCAGCGCTGGCCGCCATACCGCGTGCATTTACGACCAGAACCACCGGCGCTCCTGTCAGAGTGGCAATCTGAGCGCTGCTACCCTCCCTGCTGGACGCGCCGATGCCATCAAAAAGACCCATAACGCCTTCAATGACTGCGACTGTCAGACTCGTCGGATCGGTCAGACTTGTCAGACTTGTCAGAAACGTCTGACGCACAAACTCATCGCCACACATCCAGCCATCAAGGTTGATCGAAGGATGCCCGGTCACCGCCCGGTGATAGCCCGGGTCTATAAAATCAGGTCCGCACTTGAATGGTGCAACGCTCACCCCGCGTCTTGCCAACGCCGCCATAATTGCAAGGCTGACGGTTGTTTTACCACTGCCGCTCTGTGGTGCGGCGATGAGGAAGCCACGTAGGTTCATGGCGAAGTTCCCTCGACGATTACGGTATTTTTTTTTGTAGAACTGATGGATTGCCCATTGTCGGCATAGCTTACAGAAACAGCAGGTATGGATTGCCCTTTAATCATTCAATATTTCCTTTGAAGCGTAAACTAAGTGAAGTGCGGAAAGGTGGCAAACTACACCATTTTGGAACATGCAAGCAATATTTAAAACGTCTCACGCTCCTGCAATTATTTTGTACTGCGCAGATACGCAAAACCAGCACCAAAAAATCAGCTTGACATCCAAAGCGTAACTTGCTATTAGTCCCCAGCTTTTTGATGTAGGCGCGTAGCTCAGCGGGAGAGCGCTACCCTGACACGGTAGAGGTCGGCGGTTCGACACCGCCCGCGCCTACCATTAATAAGGCCGAGTTGAAGCGAGCAGGATGCAGGCATCGATGTATCGATGCCTTTTCTGTTTGACCTCATACAAAGGGATATTTTATGTCTATTTCAATTACATTGCCGGATAATTCTTCGCGTGAACTGCAGGAAGGTGCCACCGTTTATGATCTTGCCGCATCTATCGGTGCCGGTCTTGCCAAAGCAGCATTGGCCGGAAAGATTAACGGCCTGCTGGTCGATCTATCTTCCTGTCTGAACAACGGCGACCGGGTTGAGATTGTTACTGAAAAAAGTCCTGACGCACTTGAGATTATTCGACACTCAGCTTCTCACCTGATGGCTCAGGCAGTCAAAGAACTCTTCCCGCAGGCCAAGGTTACGATCGGCCCCGCTATTGAAACCGGCTTTTATTATGATTTTGACATGGAAAAGCCGTTTACTCCCGAAGACCTTGAGCGTATCGAAGCGAAGATGCTGACTCTGGCCGCTGCCGATCAGAAAATAGAACGGCATGAATATTCCAGCAGTGAAGCGATCGCCATGTTTGAAGCCATGGGAGAATCATATAAAACTGAACTGATCACCGATCTTGGCGTTGACCATGTTTCGGTCTACAGCCAGGGAACCTTCTCCGATCTCTGCCGGGGACCGCATCTCCCCTCAACCGCCCGGATCAAAGCATTCAAACTGCTCTCGATTGCCGGCGCCTACTGGCGCGGCAGCGAAAAAAACCGGATGCTTCAGCGCATCTACGGAACTGCTTTTGTTGACAAAAAGGAGCTGGAAGCATACCTGAACCGCCTTGAAGAGGCAAA
This sequence comes from uncultured Geobacter sp., assembly GCA_964418315.1. GTDB lineage: Bacteria > Desulfobacterota > Desulfuromonadia > Geobacterales > Pseudopelobacteraceae > JACRCG01. Next base: position 12,384 of record CAYQMO010000031.1, read on the forward strand.
ACGGCGTGACCATCGCAAGATTGGCAGAGAGTTGGATCTTTTTTCCTTTTCGGACGAGGTTGGCGCCGGCTTTCCGATCTGGCATCCCAAGGGAGCCATGCTGCGCACTGTTCTTGAAGATTTCGAGCGGAAAGAGCATCTGAAGCGGGATTACGATATTGTTGTCGGCCCGCAGATACTTAAGAGTGAACTCTGGCAGCGCTCGGGACACTACGAGAATTATCGGGAAAACATGTACTTCACGGAAGTTGATGAGCAGAGCTACGGCATCAAGCCGATGAACTGCCTCTCCCACATGATGATTTACAAGTCCCAACTGCGGAGCTATCGTGACCTTCCGCTCCGGTTTTTTGAACTCGGAACGGTGCATCGTCATGAACGAGCAGGTGTACTCCACGGTCTCATGCGGGTGCGCTGTTTCACCCAGGATGACGCACATATACTCTGTACTCCCGAGCAACTTGATGCCGAAATCAAAGGTGTAATTTCCTTCGTTAACGATGTAATGGCAATTTTTGGCTTTGAATATGAAATGGAACTCTCAACGAGGCCGGAAAAATCGATCGGCTCTGATTCTGATTGGCAACAGGCCACGGCAGCTCTGTTGTCCGCTCTTAAGGATTCAGGTCGCCCATACGAGATCAATGAAGGTGATGGCGCATTTTACGGACCGAAAATAGATATCAAGCTGCGCGATTGTCTTGACAGGAGATGGCAGTGTGCTACTATCCAGTGCGATTTTACCCTGCCGGAACGCTTTGATCTAACTTATGTTGCATCCGATGGCGAGCGTAAACGCCCAATTATGGTGCATCGTGTGATCCTCGGTTCGATTGAACGGTTCATTGGTGTTCTTATAGAACATTTTGCCGGTAGCTTCCCGCTCTGGATTTCTCCGGTGCAAGCGATAGTTGTGACAGTCACGGATAGCCAGATTCCGTATGCTCAGGACGTATACCGTCAGTTGCGAAATGCCGGGATTAGAGTTGAGCGTGATGTTCGTAATGAAAAGTTGAGCTTCAAGATTCGTGAAGCCCAACTGCAAAAAATTCCGTATATGCTGGTTATTGGCGATAAGGAAGTAGAACAGGGTACCGTAATGCCTCGCTACCGCGATGGCAAAAACCTTTCCGCTATGAAGCCGGAAGAATTTGTGTCATTTGTACAGGAAGAATGTAAGAATTATAAATAAGAAGTTCGTTAGATAGCAGCGAGAATACAGAGATTTAAGGAGGTGTCGTCATAGCAAAACCGACCGTTAACATCAACCAGGCCATCAGGGTTACTGAAGTTCGCGTCATTGGCGCAACTGGAGAGGCATTGGGCGTCCTTTCCCTATCAGAGGCACTTGCACTGGCCGAACAGCAGCAGTTGGATCTTGTTGAAGTTTCGCCAACTGCAGTACCACCAGTCTGCAGAATAATGGACTACGGAAAGTTCAAGTATCAGCAGAGTAAAAAACTGCAGGAAGCAAAAAAGAAACAAGTTCATGTACTGCTTAAAGAGGTGAAGTTACGGCCTAAAACGGATAGCCACGATCTTGAATTTAAAATTAACAACGTCAAGCGTTTTCTTGAAGAAGGCAACAAGGCAAAGATAACACTCGTTTTTCGAGGTCGTGAAATAACCCATATGGATGTTGGTCGGGCAGTAATTGAAAAAGTTGCAAAAGAGTTGCAGGATGTCTGCGTCATTGAAAATCACCCGCGAGTTGAGGGGCGAAACATGTATATGATCGTCGCACCGAAACCGAAAAAATAATTACGGAAATGCTGGATCAAGAAATTTAATTACTGATAACTAAAGAAGGAGTTTCACATGCCTAAGATCAAAACAAACCGTGGCGCCGCAAAGCGCTTCAAAAAAACCGCATCCGGTCGCATCAAGTGTGGATGCGCTTTCACCAGTCACATTTTGACCCCCATGAGCCGCAAGCGTAAGCGTAATCTTCGTGGTGGTTCCATGGTCGCAGCCGTTGACCAGAAGAACGTTGCCCGGTTGATCCCGTATAAATAACCAGTTATTCGCTCACAGTACGTGAGTAGATGCATAATGCCACGAACCATGAGGAAATTGTCTCCCCTTATGGATCTGGCCAATTCAGCAGCTAAGGAGTAGTAACGTATGGCAAGAGTTAAAAGGGGTTTTAAAGCGAGACGCAGACGCAACAAGGTATTGAAACTGGCTAAAGGTTACCGTGGCGCACGCAGTAAACTGTTCCGAAGCGCGACAGAAGCGGTAGACCGGGCGTTAAATTATGCCTTCCGCGATCGCCGCGTCAAAAAACGTGATTTCCGCAGCCTGTGGATCGTCCGTATTAATGCAGCTTCCCGCATTAATGGTCTGTCGTACAGCAAGTTCATTTACGGCCTTAAAAAGGCAGATGTACAGATCGATCGTAAAGTACTGGCTGATATCGCAGTTACCGATCCGAATGGCTTCGCACAGATCGCGGCGCTAGCCAAGGCCGGAATCTAGTTTTATTGTACGTTTATTTACGGAAAGGGAATGGGATATGCTCCCATTCCCTTTTTTGTAAAGCCTGCCACAATACCATAACAAATCTTCTCTCGAAGGTACTCAAATATGCGGGAACAACTTGAACAGTTAAAAAGCAGAGCCCTGCAGGCTGTTGCGGCTGCGTCATCGGTAGAGGCTCTGCAAGAGATTCGTATCAACCTGCTTGGTCGTAAAGGTGATTTAACGGCACTGATGAAGGGACTCGGTTCTCTTGACGCTGCAGAGCGCCCTGTCGTCGGTCAGCTGGTCAATTCGGTACGCGATGAAATAGAGGTGGCGCTCGGTTCTGCACTTGAGTCAGCCCAGGATAATATTATTGCGACCCGGCTTCAGACTGAACGCATTGACACCTCGCTTCCAGGCCGACGTGCTCAAAAGGGTACCAAACATCCGGTATCCCTTGTTATAGAGGAAATCTCTTCGATATTTGCCGGACTCGGATTTGCCGTCGCAGAAGGGCCCGAAATCGAGCATGACTGGTACAATTTTGAGGCACTCAACTTTCCTCCCGAACATCCAGCTCGCGATATGCAGGATACTTTTTTTGTTGAAAACAATCTGCTGCTGCGGACTCATACCTCTCCGGTTCAAATTCGTACGATGCTCAAGCAAAAACCACCGGTACGAATCATTGCACCAGGCACAGTGTACCGCTGTGACTCCGACGCCACACACTCTCCGATGTTTCATCAGATTGAAGGGCTGATGGTGGACAGCAGGGTAACTTTTGGCGATCTTAAAGGCATCCTTACGGTTTTCACCAACCAGCTCTTCGGCCAGAAAACCGGCGTCCGCCTTCGGCCAAGCTACTTTCCGTTTACAGAACCATCGGCGGAGGTTGATATCGCATGTGTCATTTGTGGCGGTAAAGGGTGCCGGGTCTGCAAAAACAGCGGCTGGCTTGAAATCCTTGGAGCCGGAATGGTCGATCCTGAAGTATATCGCCACGTTCAGTACGATGCCGAAAACATCTCCGGTTTTGCCTTTGGTATGGGTATTGAGCGCATCGCGATGCTGAAATACGGCATTTCCGACATGCGCCTTTTATTTGAAAATGATGTCCGCTTTCTGCGACAGTTCTAAATACATTACAATTCATGGTGCTTTGATATGATCGTTACATACAACTGGCTTAAAGAATTTGTAGACTTTGATGCGAATCCGGATGAACTTGCGGCTTTATTGACCATGCTCGGACTTGAAGTTGAGTCGATGGAAAAGCTTGGCGATGACCTGGATGATGTTGTTGTCGCGCTGGTTGAAGAAAAGCGCCAGCACCCCAATGCTGATAAACTTTCGCTCTGCCGGGTCAACAATGGCAAAGAAGTGCTTGATGTTGTCTGCGGCGCGCAAAACTTTAAACAGGGTGACACCGTTGTTATGGCACAGACAGGCGCGACACTTCCGGGTGATTTCAAAATAAAGCGCTCAAAAATTCGTGGGGAAGAGTCGTGCGGCATGCTCTGCTCGGAAAAAGAGCTCGGCCTTGCCGAAGAGAGTACCGGGATAATGGTTCTAGATCCAGGGATTGCACCACTGGGTACTCCAGTTTTTACGGCACTCGGACTGAAAGATACGATTTTTGAAATTGGCCTCACACCCAACCGTTCTGACTGTTTGAGTCTGATAGGGATAGCACGCGACATTGCCGCAAAGCTTGATTTGAAAATCAAATATCCGCTCGTTACTCCGGTGGAAGGCTCGGAAAATACCGATTCCATCATCGGTGTAACTATAAAAGATCCTGAGCTTTGTCCTCGCTATGCAGCACGCTATATTTCGGGATGCAGCATTGCACCGTCACCGCAGTGGCTGGTCAAACGCCTTGCTGCAATCGGCATACGCTCAATCAACAACGTGGTTGACGTTACCAATCTGATAATGATGGAGTTGGGGCAACCGCTTCATGCCTTTGATTGCCAGCAGCTTGCCGGAAAACAAATTGTTGTCCGGGCAGCAGAAGATTGTGAGACGTTCATAACTCTCGACAATCAGACGCGCATACTGACGGCATCGGATCTTGTTATTTGTGATGCCGTGCGCCCGGTTGCTCTGGCGGGCGTAATGGGTGGCTTGAACTCGGAAATTGAGAATTCAACAACGTCGATACTGCTTGAAAGTGCCTTTTTCAAACCGGCCGCTATTCGCAAAACGGCCAAACGCCTTGGCCTCCATACCGAATCATCTCATCGTTTTGAGCGCGGCATAGATATCGATGGCGTTGTCAAGGCACTCGATCGTGCAGCTTCTTTGATTATTGAATTGGCTGGCGGAGTTCTTGCCAAAGGGGTAATCGATCAATATCCGGGAAAAAGTGAACGTACGCCGATCGTGTTTCGCCCTGAAAAAGCCAATGAATTGATTGGTATAAATCTGGAACGGGATGTGATTATTGATATTCTCACTCGTCTGGAGTGTCAGGTTTCTCACCTTGATGATGGTGCGACCGGAGTGCTGCCACCATCATACCGGATTGATATCGAACGTGAAATAGATCTTATTGAAGAGATTGCCCGTTTGAACGGGTACGACAAAATTCCGGCAACGATGCCTGTTGCAGGTGTGGTATCAGACAGGCCGACACGACATCAGGAAATTGAAAAACAGGTGCGGAATTTACTTGTCAATTGTGGCATGACGGAAATAATTAATTTCAGCTTTACTTCGCCAGGTGCAGCAGGAAAGCTCCTCTTGAATGAGGATGATCCAAGACGATCTACCATTAAATTGGCCAATCCGCTGGTTGACGAACAGTCAGTTATGAAAACTACCCTGCTGCCCGGTCTGCTGGAAACTGTGGCGCGGAATATCAATTTTCGTTCACTCGACCTTAAACTATTTGAAATCCGGCGCGTTTATCTTCCTGTAAAAGGAGATGATATGCCACGCGAACCGCTCTGCATTGTTGGTGCTATCACCGGTTCCAGGGATGGAGACGTCTGGAGTCGCCACAACGAACCTGTTGATTTTTTTGATGTTAAGGGAATTGTTGAGTCTGTGATTGATTTTCTTGATATTGGAGGCATTAGCTGGATGACTGACAACACTGAGCCGTATTATCACCCCGGTAAATCGTGCCGGATACTGGTCGGCCGCGACTGTATAGGTTCTGTTGGTGAGTTACATCCCACCGTCCAGAAAAATTTTGAAATTGAAAAGAGTGTATTTTGCTTTGAACTTGACTTTGAAAAGCTTGTAAAGTTGTCACGGACTAAAAAAACTATTGTTGCTCCTTCCCGTTTTCCGGACAGCAGTCGCGACATTGCGATGTTGATACCAGAAGAGCTTGCCGCTTTAAAAATTATCGATTGCATCAAAGCGGTTAAAGCCAAAGAGGTTGAACAGGTACAAATTTTCGATGTCTACCGGGGAAAAGGTGTTCCTGACGGCTTCAAAAGCATCGCTGTACGTGTCAGATACCGCTCTATTGAGCGCACACTGACCGAAGAAGAAATAGTATCTCTCCATAAAGAAATTATTTCAAATCTGGTTGATAAATTAAAGGTGACGCTGCGATAAAACCTATTGCGTATTAGATAACCCTGTGCTATAAAATTTTTCCTTTTGAATCAGTGCATTAACCGAAAAAAATCGAGGTAATTATGACAAAGGCAGACATCGTAGAACGTATTCATCAGAGAGTTGGTTTTTCGAAAAAAGAGTCAGCCGAAATGGTTGAAACAGTTTTTGGCATCCTTAAGTCAACGCTGGAATCTGGTGAAAAGATTAAGATTGCCGGCTTCGGCAATTTTGTTGTGAAGCAAAAATCCGATCGACGTGGTCGAAATCCTCAAACCGGTGAAACCATTACAATTGGCGCGCGCAGAATCCTTACTTTCAAGCCGAGCCAGGTCTTGAAAAATGCAATAAACGCTGAACCTGAATAGGCTTTACGGACATATGTTCTATGCCACCAACACTGCCAGATAAGCTTTTTTATAAGATCGGCGAAGTTGCTGAAGTCGCAGGGGTAAGGACGTCTGTCCTGCGTTTTTGGGAGTCGGAGTTCTCTTTTTTAAAGCCGATTAAAAGCAGTTCCGGACAAAGATTGTATTCGAAGGATGAAGTTGATCTTGTGTTACAGGTCAGAAATTTATTGTACGAAGAAAAATTTACCATTGAAGGTGTAAAAAAGCGGATTACGACGAAAGGTAAGCTTGTAATATCTGAAGATATTCCGTCTTTCACTACCCCGGTTGCAGATTGTAATACAGTTTTGAAAGAAGTTCGGAGTGAACTGAAAATTTTACGGGATTCTTTATAAATGACTTTTTTAGACCCTAAAGGTTTTGAAAACCTTTAGGGTCTGTCCTTAAATAGCTGTAATCATTGATAACATCTGCGAACTTGCTAAAACCGCTTAAATCCCCAAAGCCTTCACAGCAGATGGTGCTGAGTTTACGCTTGGCTGTGACGAAAAACTTGCTGGCGGAGCTAATACAGCCGGAACGGCGGGTATCCCGGAGGTCTCAAGTGCCTTGGATGTTACAGACGTAGGATTCGTCGTTATATCTTGAGTCATCAAAGACGGTTTAGCTGGAGCCGGTATCAGGCTTTCAGTATTCACAGACGATTTAGTCGGCGCCGGAATAAACTCAGGCTCGGCAGGCTTTGGATTCAGGTAGCTGTCAACGGTTTTGACATCAAGCCCCATTGATGAAGATATCTGCTTGGATGTAAGCCCCTGAAGCTCCATGGATTTAGCAATGGCAGTCGCAGTGAGATCAACAATATAGGGAGGATTTGAGGGAGTTTCTGTTTTTGCCTTTACTGCAGTAGACGCAGTTTCCGGCTTTGTTGGTGCAATAACTGCCGTTGTAGAAATATTATTTCCTATTCCGTTAATTCCTGACATGATTTTTCTCCTTACCATATCGTTTCCCAGCTTCTGCTGGTTAAAGCTTCCGCACTACTCTCATCGACAATTTTCGTAGACTTTTTAGCTAAATCTGCACAATACTGTGTTATGTCAACGAAATGGTGACATCACCTGTTGATCTATCTTCCGAAATATTCAGAGGCCGCTCCTGGTATTAACAGGGGCGGTCTTCTTGTCTGGAAGGTCGCTGATTGTGCCGAGATAGCCGTTTTAGCTTTACTTTCCGGCCATCTTTATTTATCCTTCGCAGTCTTAATTTTTTGATCACGAAGGAATTCATGAAAACCAGCAGAATCCGCAACTTCTCCATTATCGCCCATATTGATCATGGCAAGTCAACCCTGGCTGACCGACTTCTCGAGTACACCGGAACAGTATCCGACCGGGATAAACAGAATCAGTTCCTTGATAAAATGGATCTGGAGCGCGAGCGTGGTATTACTATCAAAGCCCAGACCGTGCGTCTTAACTATCGCTCTGACGCCGGCATCGACTACATACTTAACCTGATTGATACTCCCGGACATGTTGATTTTACCTATGAGGTGTCGCGCTCTCTGGCTGCTTGTGAAGGTGGTTTGCTGGTTGTTGATGCCTCCCAGGGGGTTGAGGCTCAGACTCTGGCAAATGTGTATCTCGCGCTTGATATAAATCTGGAGGTTTTTCCGGTTTTGAACAAGATCGATCTACCTGCTGCCGACCCTGAACGGGTCAAGCAGGAGATTGAAGATATCATCGGCATTGATGCTCACGATGCTGTGCTTGCCAGTGCCAAAGAGGGAATCGGTACACACGAGATACTTGAACAGATCGTTTCAAAAATCCCCCCTCCGGTCGGGGATTCAGATGTTCCACTCAAAGCACTGCTGTTTGACTCCTGGTATGACCAGTATCAGGGTGTCATAATATTGGTGCGCATCTTTGACGGCACGCTCAAAAAGGGCGACAAGATCCAGTTAATGGCAACCAACAGCTCTTTTGAAGCACTCAAAGTTGGAGTCTTTGCGCCAACAATGACCGAAGTCGCCGAGTTGACTGCGGGAGAGGTTGGATTCATTATCGCCGGCATAAAGGACGTAGCCGATGCCAAGGTCGGTGATACGGTAACTTTGTTGCATCGACAGTGCGAAGTTCCATTGGGTGGTTTCAAAGAAGTCAAGCCGATGGTGTTCTCCGGTTTATACCCGATCGATACCGTTCAATACGAGCAGTTACGCGACGCACTTGCTAAATTGAAGTTGAACGATTCCTCATTCTCTTTCGAGCCGGAGACGTCGCTGGCGCTCGGTTTCGGCTTCCGTTGCGGTTTTCTCGGTCTGCTGCATATGGAAATCGTCCAGGAACGACTGGAGCGGGAGTTCTCGCTTGAGCTGATTACCACGGCGCCGACTGTTGTGTACCGGGTGCATAAGATGAATGGTGATGTATATTCCATCCAGAGTGCCAATCAGATGCCGGAACTTCAAAGCACCGAGTTTCTGGAAGAACCGTTCATTCTTGCCCACATCCATGTTCCGAATGAGTTTGTCGGTGGCGTGCTGGCGCTCTGTGAAGATAAGCGCGGCGTACAGCGCGAGATCAAGTACCTGACGCCGACGCGCGTCATGATAATCTATGAGTTGCCGCTCAATGAAATTGTGCTTGATTTCTATGATCGCCTCAAATCAATCACCAGAGGCTACGCTTCGCTTGATTACGAACACCTCGAATACCGGCAGAGTGATCTGGTGCGCATGAATGTCATGATCAACGGCGAGGTCGTTGATGCCCTGTCACTGATTCTGCACCGCGATAAGGCGTATTTCCGTGGTCGTGACCTTGTCGCAAAGATGAAAGAGCTGATTTCACGGCAGATGTTCGAGGTGGCAATTCAGGCGGCCATCGGCAGCCGGATTATTGCCCGTGAAACAGTCAAGGCTATGCGTAAGGATGTTCTGGCAAAATGTTACGGCGGTGACATCACCCGTAAGCGGAAGTTGCTGGAGAAACAGAAAGAGGGGAAGAAACGGATGAAAAATGTTGGTAATATAGAGCTGCCGCAGGAGGCATTTCTGGCCATTTTAAAGGTCGACTGACAGACTCTATTTTGAAAGGAATCCGCATGGAAGATCATCAGGACTCACCTCAGGCAGAATTGGCTCCGGCACCCAAGGAGCAGATGAAAAAGAAAAACCTGTTTCGTGAGTATGCCGAGTCAATCATAATTGCCATCCTGCTGGCGCTGGTAATTCGCACATATCTTGTGCAGGCGTTTAAAATTCCTTCCGGGTCCATGGAAGAAACCCTGGCAATCGGTGATCATCTGCTTGTCAGCAAGTTTATATATGGCACTAAAATTCCTTTTCTCGACAATAAGGTCTTGAAGATTCGCGACCCTCGGCAGGGAGACGTAATCGTTTTCGAATATCCGGAAGATCCGAGTAAGGATTTTATCAAGCGAGTTGTCGGTGTACCTGGTGATGTGGTTGAAGGAAAGGAAAAGAAAGTTTATGTAAATGGCAAACTGTATGAAAATCCGCATGAAGTGCATAAAGAGAAAGAGATCATCCCGAAAGAGATGAATCCACGGGATACATTCGCTCCGGTTACAGTGCCGCCTGACTCGTACTTCGTAATGGGGGACAACCGGGATCGTTCCTACGACAGCCGCTTTTGGAAATTCGTCCGTCGGGATCAGATCAAAGGGCTTGCTTTTATTAAGTACTGGTCGTGGGATCACGACAAACTTATGCCTCGGTTTGAGAATATTGGAAGGCTGATAAACTGAATTTACACTAATTTAAAATGGAGGTTTTAGCTATGGATACACTTGGAAACTGGAAAAGAACACATTACTGTGGCGAGCTGAAGGCAACCGATATCGGCAGTGAAGTAATCCTGATGGGGTGGGCTCTGCGCCGCCGTGATCATGGCGGTCTCATATTCATTGACCTGCGTGACCGGGAAGGTGTTGCACAGGTGGTATTTGACCCGGAAGTTAATCCGTCTGCACACACCGTTGCCGAGTCAGTTAGAAGCGAGTTTGTTCTGGCGGTTCGAGGCAAGGTGATACTTCGCCCGGAAGGTACTGTGAACCCGAACATGAAAACCGGCGAAGTTGAAATTCAGGTACTCGAATGCAAACTTCTCAATCGCTCCAAGCCGCTTCCGTTCATGTTGGATGAACATAGTGAAATCAATGAAAACATCCGCCTGAAGTACCGTTATCTCGATCTTCGCCGTCCGCAGTTGCAGAATAATCTGATCCTCCGTTCGAAGGTCGCTCAATTGACTCGCTCATACCTTACTGAAAACGGATTTTTAGAACTGGAAACTCCGTTTCTTACCAAATCAACCCCGGAAGGGGCACGTGATTTTCTTGTACCTTCCCGTATAAATCAGGGACATTTCTATGCCCTGCCGCAGTCACCCCAGATTTTCAAGCAGATTTTGATGATTTCCGGCTTTGATAAATATTTTCAGGTAGTTCGCTGTTTCCGTGACGAAGATCTGCGTGCCGATCGTCAACCGGAGTTCACCCAGATCGACTGCGAGATGTCCTTCATTGACCAGGAGGATATTATCACGGTTATGGAGGGACTGATGGCGCGTGTATTTGCCGAGGCAAAGGGAGTTACGGTTCAATTGCCGATTGAACGTCTTACCTATTCCGAAGCAATTCGCCGCTTCGGTCTCGATAACCCTGATCTTCGCTTTGGTATGGAACTGTGCGATCTGACTGATATCGTCAAGACCTCAGGCTTTAAGGTTTTTGCCGACGTTGCCTCAAAAGGGGGGATAATCAAAGGTATCAATGCCAAAGGGTGCGCAAAGTTTTCGCGTAAAGAGATCGACGATCTTGCTGAATTTGTCAAGATTTACGGCGCAAAGGGACTGGCATACGTCAAAATCGAAAATGGGGAGTGGCACTCTCCAGTTACCAAGTTCTTTACCGCTGAAGAAATTGCCATCATGAACGATACCTTTGGGGCTGAAGAGGGCGACCTGCTTTTCTTCGTGGCTGACAAAGACAAAGTAGTACATGATTCTCTTGGCAAACTGCGCAACCATCTGGCGAATCTGCTTAAACTGACAAGTAAGGATGAATACCGTTTTGTCTGGATAACCGAATTTCCGCTCCTTGAGTGGGATGACGAGGAAAAGCGGTGGTCAGCGGTTCACCACCCCTTTACCGCTCCTATGGATGAAGATGTTGCTTTTGTTGAATCAGATCCAGGGCGCTGCCGCGCCAAAGCATATGACCTGGTGTTGAACGGTAATGAAATTGGCGGCGGCTCCATCAGGATTCATCAGGAGCAGGTTCAATCTCTGATGTTCAAGCTGCTCGGATTGACCGTTGAAGATGCCCGCAGTAAATTCGGTTTCCTGCTTGATGCTCTTGATTTCGGTACGCCACCACATGGCGGCATTGCCTTTGGTATGGATCGCCTGATTATGCTGCTGACCGGAAGCGACTCAATACGGGATGTTATCGCCTTCCCGAAAACTCAGAAGGGTACCTGTATGATGTCCGAGGCGCCATCGCCGGTCGATAATAAGCAACTCCGTGAACTCGGTATTCGACTGGCTGAAAAACAGCAAGCCTGATCATGTTGAAAACAGGCCTTCAGGTTTTTTGCATACTGATGTTGAGTGCAATCCTGACGGCCTGCACCGGGCAGGTTCCTACCTGGCGGAGTAAAATAGTTCCTTATGTTGAAGAACTTGGGCGGGATGAAGCACCAGAACTGTTTCCGCAGGAGTACCGCAGTCTGCTGGATACATTTGAACATGGAGAAGCGCTCTACCATGTGAGAAAAGATGATGGTGGTGCAGACAGCTATTATCAACTGGCATTTCAGAAAGCGGAACTGCTTCAATCAGCAGTTGTCCGGGTAAAAAACGAGCGTGCTGCCGAAAAACAGCGACTCATTGAAGAACTTGCTGCCAGGGCAAAAGAAGAACAGCGGCTGCGGGCTGAAGCTGAATTGCTCAG
>CAYQMO010000032.1:0-10141 GCA_964418315.1 uncultured Geobacter sp.
GTTACACAGTTGACCGGATACCTTTATGATGATGGACAAGATAGAAGAACTGGAGCGGCGCTACCAGGAACTGGAAGCGCTGCTGTCAGATCCGGCAGTTATTTCCAATCAGCCTGAATTCCGCAAACTTTCCCGTGAACATTCCGACTTGAGTGAACTTGTAGCAGCCTACCGCCGCTACCGGAAGGTTCTGGTCAATATTTCCGACAACATGGAACTGCTGGCTGACCCTGACATGAAAGAGATGGCCGAGGATGAGCTGAAATATCTGGAAACAGAAAAAGAGCAGCTTGACGCTGATATCAGATTGCTCCTCCTCCCCAAAGATCCGAACGACGATAAGAGTGTCATCCTTGAGATTCGCGCCGGAACCGGCGGAGACGAGTCAGCCCTGTTTGCCGGCGACCTGTTCCGCATGTATTCGCGCTACGCTGACACCAACCGCTGGAAAGTTGAAATTGTTTCGGCATCCGAATCCGAAAGAGGGGGGTATAAGGAGATCATCGCCGCCGTTGAGGGAATCGGCGTATTTGCAAAGCTCAAGTACGAATCGGGCACCCACCGTGTTCAGCGTGTTCCGGAGACCGAAGCGCAGGGACGAATCCACACCAGCGCCTGCACTGTGGCAATCATGGCGGAAGCTGAAGATGTCGATATCGACATCCGCCCGGATGATTTGAAGATCGATGTCTATCGCTCTTCCGGTGCCGGTGGTCAGCACGTCAATACGACCGACTCGGCGGTGCGAATTACCCATCTGCCGACCGGCACAGTCGTTGCCTGCCAGGAGGAGCGGAGCCAGATAAAGAACCGCGCCACCGCCATGAAGGTTTTGAAAACGCGCATCCTTGACACAATCCGGCAGGCGCAGGATTCAAAAATTGCAGCAGATCGAAAACAGCAGGTCGGCTCAGGTGACCGGAGCGAACGAATCCGCACCTACAACTTCCCGCAGGGGCGCATGACCGATCATCGAATAGGTCTGACGCTGTACCGCCTTGATTCCATAATGACCGGCGATATTGCCGAGATAACAGATGCGTTGCGCGCCTATTATCAGATGGAAGCACTGAAGGCTCAAAGCGAAGGGAATTAGCAAGTTCATAACAGATTAACCTAAATACGGCATTTGATCACGCAACGCCGCAACGAACGCAACGAAAAACAAAGACTTATAGCGAAATAGTGATTAACCAACCGGGTGAACATGAATAATGACTTAAGTCCCTGATTTTAAACGTTGCGACGTTGCGTCGTTGCGTGAAACTGCTTTTTTTAGGATTAAAGAGACACCACATTTTCACAACTTCCAACACAGACCATCCCCGCTGTACACTTTAAGTTATCCGACTCCTTTTTTGACGGTAGATAAAACAGGATCAAGCATGTTCACCCGACTCTATATTCATGTGCCGTTCTGCCGTAAAAAATGTCCCTACTGCGCTTTTGTTTCCGAAACACCCAAAAACAATGAGCTTATGGAATATTCGACCCTCCTGATCCGGGAACTGCGACTCCACGCAAATGGAGCCGAACCGCTTGAATCGATTTACTTCGGCGGCGGCACTCCATCTCTGCTCAAACCGGAGCATCTGACCAGACTGCTGGCAGAAATAGCGGAAAAAGTACCTATACGGAAAGATGCAGAAATTACGTTGGAAGCAAACCCTGGCACTGTTGATGAACTCTCTTTGAAGGCGTTCCGCGACGCCGGCATCAACCGGATCTCACTGGGGATTCAGTCGTTTGATGACCGTTTTCTCACATGTCTTGGGCGGATTCATACAGCAGAACAATCACTGCAGGCTTTTCAGGCAGCGCGCCACGCCGGGTTCACAAATGTCAGCATTGACCTGATTCACTCACTTCCCGGCCAGAGCATCGATCAGTGGCGGACTGAACTGCGGCAGGCGGTCGCTCTCGACCCTGAACATATTTCCATTTACGGCCTGACAGTGGAAGCGGGAACACCATTTGCGCAACAATATCCTGCAGACAGTCCTGAATTAGCTGATGACGATCTTTCGGCAGACATGTTTGAATATACCGATGAGTTTCTGACCGGATCAGGTTTTGAGCATTACGAAATTGCCAATTATGCCCGTCCCGTTTACCGTTCACGGCATAATAGCGGCTATTGGCAGCGTGACGGCTATCTGGGATTGGGTGTCGCGGCGCATTCCTTTCTACGGGAGGGGCACGGAGTCAGATTCAGCAATCCGGGCAGCCTGGAAGAGTATCGACAGGGAGTGGTCTCCGAACAGTTGACAAGGGTTGATGAACTACGGCTGACGCAGAGCGGGGCCATGGAGGAATATATGTTTCTCGGCTTGCGCCTCGCGGATGGAGTGAGTCAACGAGACTTTGAGCAGGAGTTTGGCACACATTTATACTCCGTGTACGGTACTGCAGTGGAAGACTTAGCTAAACTCGGGCTGCTCCTTCAAACTGACGAAAGAGTGACATTGACACGTCGGGGAATGTTACTTTCCAATCAGGCATTTGTATATTTTATTCATAACCATTTATAGCATGTTTAATGTCAATTAGATGTTGACCCATGACCGTAGAACTTGTACAAAATGGATGGAGTCATGACCTGAACAAACTGAGCCTAAAGGACTGAAGCTTGAGTAAAAATATTTACCAAAAACTGTTTATTGCTCATCTTCTGGCCTTTCTGCTCAGCAGCGTTGTACCCGTTTTTGCCGAGGAAGAATCACTTGAAACTATCGGCATACTCGCGTCATCCGGTAAAATGGAAGACTCCGGTTACCGCTTTACTCGTCCGGCGTCCCTAATAGCTGAAAATATTTCTGTCATCACCGCCACCGATATAAAAAACCTCAATGCCCGCACTCTTGATGAAGTACTTCAGACTGTTCCCGGAATTCAGCTTTACCAGGTTCGAACACCTGGTAGCACCGTTTTGTTTACAATCAACGGATCTTTGAGCAATAATATTTTGATATTGCTGGATGGTGTCCCACAGAACCTGCTCGGGGTAGCTAACACCGGCGAATTGGGGATGATCCCGGTGCAGCGGATTGAACGGATAGAAATAATCAAGGGGGCGGCATCTGTCGCCTGGGGCTCTGCCCTTGGCGGAGTAGTAAATGTTATTACCCGTGATCCCGATACTAACAGTAAAGTTTCGGGGATTGCCTCTGCCTCATATGGTGGAGGAACTACTTCGGATCTTCGAGGTGGGGCAAGCGGCACAATAGACCGGCTCGGATATTACCTCGATGGCGGTGGTTTCCACTCCAATGGTCTGTTATTTGACAACAGGGTGACCCTCAACCACTTTTTTGGCAAATTGACCTACACCCTTCCCGGAAATGGCCGGCTGACATGGGTCGCAGATTTTCGTGAGGGTGACCGAACCGAAGGCTTTCTGGACAGAGTTCCCGGCGAGGGGGACATCCTCGTTACCTCTGCTTCCCGCTACTCATCTTCTTATCTCAGGCTTGAATACCCTCTTCTTGATCGGCTCAACCTGGAACTTTTCACATCTGTCGGACATAAGGATATCAGTCTGAATTATGACAATATCCTCCCAGTACCTTTCAAGGTGTTTGAAGGTCGTGATTTGATCAATTCTAGCCAGGCCTCAGCCAAACTTGCCTGGGGAGATCTCAAAAACAACATCGTCACCGGGTTTGAGTTTCTGCATGACAATATTAACATCAGTGAACCGATAACCGGGTTCCCTTTTTATAATTTCACGCGAGACGTGGATCGCTACGGAGCCTATTTGAACGGGAGTTATTCCTATGGTTCTTTGACACTGCTTCCAGGTGCACGGCTTGATGTTATATCCGGCTATAAAAAAGTTGCCAGTTATAATTTTGGAGCAACCTGGAAGTTTACAGACGGAACCATTTTACGAGGCTACGCCGCCAATGGGTACAGCCTACCTTTCCCAAACTATATCAATAGCATACAAAACATAGAGACCGTTCAGGCCGGGATTGAGAGCAGTGACGTTCCCTTCCTCTGGCTGAAAGCAACTTTCTTTTACAACTATATCAGGAACATTGAAACCTGGATTGTCCCGCCTGACTATCCCTCGTCACCGGTAACTTTGGCCGAGTCGAGGCAATTCGCCAAAGGATTCGAACTTGAAGGTCGCACGGTTCCCTGGCAAGGCCTCTCCCTCGGCGCAGGATTCAGCTACAACGACGTCCGGGACATAGATACCAAAGCCCGCATCACGCTGGTACCGAAAAGCACCACAAAACTTTCTTTAAAATATTCCAGAGAAACTTCGGGCTTTCAGGCGTTGCTTTTCGGTTCTTTTGTCGATTGGCCATCCAATGCCGGCAATTGTGTTCGCGATGGCCAGATGGTCTGGGATATGCACATGTCGCAGAAGATCCCCCATTATGGAGAGTTCGCGCCGGAACTCTTTTTCTCCGGGCATAATCTGTTCAATAATGCTCAATACATAGATAACTATCGTCCAAACACCACTCGCTGGTTCGAAGGCGGAGTGCGGGTGAAATTCTGATGCTTCGCATCATTTTTGTGGTTCTCACCCTTCTGAGCTTTTTTCCCCTCACTGTCCAGGCCTACGACATCCTCGTACTCCAAAGCAGCCGCAGTACGGGATACGCAGAGGTGCTTAAAAGCTTCCAGTCGGCAACTAAAGCTTCACAGAGGGTAATAGTTCTCACAGACTACGCCGAGGTTGATGCCGTCCGGATAGTCCGTGAGGATCGCCCCCGACTGGTTATGGCCATAGGAGACGCCGCCATAGCCGCGACCAGCCAAATCCGGAGGCTCCCAATAATTGCAGTAATGTCGGTCAATCCCATCCCCAGAGTCAACCTGACCGGCATCACGGTTTTTCCCCAACCCGCCATCTATTGTGGGCTGCTGCAAAAGATGAAGGTGAAACGTGTAGGCATAATTCATGATCCAAAAAAGACCGGCTGGTATCTTGACAAAGTCAGGGAAGCAGCCGGCAAAGCCGGGATCAAGCTGGAAATACTTCCTGTAGAAACTCCAAGAGAAGCTGTTGCGCAAATTAACTCGTTGGCCGACAAAGTCGATGCACTCTGGATGCTGCCAGACACCACAGCGGTCACCCGCGAAACAACCGAGGCCTATTTCCGCTTCGGGCAACGGCATTCTGTCCCGGTAATCTCGTTTGCTTCAAGCTATCTCGGACTGGGAGCCGCAGCAGTGGTCGAACTGAACATGTCCGCCACAGGCCAACAGGCCAGCACCATTGCTGACAAGCTTCTAAATGGTGAAGATATTGAGCGGATGCCGTTTGAGGCTCCGATCCAGACAAATATCAAGACCAACGTCAGCGTACTTGATAAGCTGAAACTGAGAAGCGATCTCTCCGAATGAACCGGCTAAAAGCCGTGAGCCTGCCCATATCGCCAGAATCACCACGGAACTCCTTGGACAATAATTTAAAAATGCGTTACAAACTGCATTATTTTCTGTAAGTTCTTTTCATTTTACAGTTATACTCCCGCAGCAGGATGTCAAGCGGTGGATGAAAGCTGCGAAGATGTTGTACATCATGCAAACCATGAAGCTGGCTACGAGGGACAATGGAAGAACTATTTATAGGCTGGCTTAGAGAGTACGGCTACATAATCCTCTTTGCGTGGAGCACTCTGGAAGGGGAAATCGGACTTGTTATGGGCGGTATACTGTGCCACACCGGCGACATGTGGCTCCCGGCGGCAGTTTTTGTTGCCGGCATCGGCGGTTTTGTCGGCGACCAGGTTTATTTTTACATGGGACGTTTCAACAAAAGCTATATTCACAGAAAGCTGCGTTCACAGCGACGGAAATTCGCCATTTCCCACCTGCTCCTGAAAAAATACGGATGGTACATTATTTTTGTTCAGCGCTACCTTTACGGTTTAAGAACTGTCATCCCGATGTCGATCGGCCTGACCAAATACTCATCCAAAAAGTTTGCCTTTATAAATCTGATCAGCGCGTGGATGTGGGCGGCTTTAACCATTGTTCCTTCCTTTTACTACGGCGCAGAAATTCTCAGTCTGCTTCATTGGATTAAAAAGCACTGGTACCTGACACTTCCTGTTATTGCCATGATCGGTGGCGGTTTATTTTACTACATTAATTGGCTGGAAAACCATCTCCTGAAAAAACGCCTTGCACGCAAGGCAAAGAACAGACTGCCAAAAACCGGCATCAATCCTGCCGTACTATAAGCACGACATAAGATTACTCCCCCAGATACGTATATCCCAGCAGTGTTCTATCAAGCAGTTCGATAAAATGACTGCTCTCCTCGATGGATATTTTCTTCATCACAACGCTCTTTTCCAGGTTGTCTCTGACCTGCTTCAGAATCTCCGGCCCTTTATACTGTACGTATTTCAATGTTTCCCAGGTGGCGTCGCCGTTGATGACGGTATCGATCATATAGCCGGTCTTCTTGTTGAATGTGATATGGACGGCGTTGGTGTCGCCGAACAGGTTATGCAGATCACCTAGTATTTCCTGGTACGCGCCGATCAGAAAGAATCCGATGTAATACTCCTCATCCTTCTTGATCTTGTGCAGAGGCAGGTACTTGGCGCGTCCGCTCTCTCCGACAAAGCTGGTGATTTCACCATCAGAGTCACAGGTGATATCGGCAATAGAGGCGATTACGTCCGGTTTCTGGTTGAGACGCTGTAACGGCATTATCGGAAAGAGCTGATCGATTGCCCAGGAATCCGGTATTGACTGGAATAGAGAAAAATTGGCGAAATAGGTCTGGCGCATGGATAGCTGAAAATTTTGCAACTCTTCCGGAACCGGTTTGATTTTTTCAACGATGCTGTTGATTTTCTTAATTATTTTTGAGTAGAGCCACTCAGCAATAGCCCGGTCATTGAGGTTCAGGTAGCCCAGATTGAAGAGGCTGACCGCCTCATTTATAAGTTGCAAAGTGTCGTGGTAATCCTCGCGGAGAGAGTAGCGATCAATACTTTTGTAGATATCCTGAAGTTTTTTGACCGTTGGTGCAATCTTTTCCGACTGGGCCAGAATCTCCTCAAAATCGGGCATTAAATTCTGGGTATTTGTGTTGAGGACGTTGGTGACAAGCACCGAATAGTGAGCAACTGTGGCCCGACCTGATTCAGAGATGATGTTGGGACACTCAACTCCGGCTTCGTCGCAGATATTCTTTATCTGGTAGATGACATCGTTGGCGTACTCTTCAATGGTATAGTTGACACTGGAAAAATAGCTTGATTTGGAGCCATCATAATCGACTCCCAAGCCCCCGCCGATATCAAGATATTCGATGCCGACGCCCAGTTTACGCATCTCGGTATAGACACGGGCAACTTCAATCAGTGCCGTCTTGATCTTGTCAATTTTGGTGATCTGGCTGCCGATGTGCGAATGCAGCAGTTTGATGGAGCCGAGCATGCCCTGGTCTTCAAGCATCCGGATGGCAGCGATTATTTCCGACATGCGCAGGCCGAATTTAGCGTCTTCTCCACCGGACGTGGCCCATTTGCCGGTCCCCTTGGAGGAGAGTTTGACGCGGATTCCCAACTTCGGGACAATGCCTGTTTTCTTGGAAATCTCGATAATTTTTTCCAGCTCGAACAGTTTCTCGACAACCATCGTAATATCAAAGCCGACCCTTGAGGCATACAGAACGGTCTCAATGTATTCGGCATCTTTATAGCCGTTGCAGATGATCGGCAGGTTGTTGCCGCTGGAGATGGAAATCCCCGCCACCAGTTCCGGCTTCGAGCCGACTTCGAGGCCGATATTGTAGCGTTTACCGTAGGCGGCAATAGCCTCGACGACCTGGCGTTGCTGGTTCACCTTTATCGGGTAGAAGGTCTGATACTTGGCAGGATAATCATTCTCCAGAATGGCACTTTTAAAGACCCGGTTGATCGAGGCGATGCGACCCTGCAGCACATCCATGAAGCGGAGCAGGATTGGGGGTTTGATTTTTCGCTTGATCAGATCGTCAACAAGCTCACGAAGATCGATGGAGTGCTTTGAATTTGATGAAGGGTGAACGCAGATGTTCCCTTTTTTATTAATCGAAAAAAGATCAGCTCCCCAGTTATCGATATTGTAAATCTTGGCAGATTCACTGATGGACCATTTTTCCATGAGCTGCTCTCCATATTCTTTGTTAGTCACGTACAAAAACAAACGTACCTAACTAATTCATACTCCGTCCAAAGTCAAATTCTATTTATGCGTCACCTGAAACCTGCAACGGACAAATGTCTGTCTTGACTTTGCAGGAGCGAATGGTTACCTTCGCAATCAACTGAGACTCTCCGATTCAATATCTCATCCGCAGGTGCCGATATGCCACGCTTTTCAGGCAGGAAACCGTTTACGCAGGAAATATTCAATCGACATCTTGACGAGATGCGTAGTCTGCTGCATACCCTTGAGTTACGTAACTCTTTTGAAGTTGATGAAACCCGTCCGAAGATGGATATCTATGAAACCGGCCTGAATATCATCATTGAATTTGACCTCCCGGGTTGCAAGCTGGACGCCATTTCTCTCAAGATGAACGGCTTGACGCTGATACTTGACGTCTGCAAGCCGCGAGATCTGAACGAAGGTAAATTTATCTGCGTGGAACGGAGTTATGGCCACTTTCACCATACTGTTCATATTCCGGGAAATGTTGACCCGGCTCAGATACGTGCAGAATACCGCCGGGGAGTGCTGAGAGTCATCTGCCCGAAGAGCCGTGAGATCTTGGTGCCTATTCAGGAGCTGCCCTGAAAATCAGACCGTTACATTCATGCAGAACCCAAAGGAGATTCAGATTGTTAGATATAGTAAACGACATTATAGAGAACTCGGAAGAGCTTAAAATACCGGAGATACTGCCGCTGCTCCCGATCAGGGATGTAGTTGTCTATCCATTCATGATCATACCACTCTTTGTCGGACGGGATATGTCGGTACTCGCGGTTGATAGCGCTCTGGCAGGTGATCGGATGATCTTGCTGTCTACTCAGCATGATGTAGGTGACGAGGATCCCCCTGCCGATAAAATCTACGAGGTCGGCACGGTCGCCATGATTATGCGGATGCTCAAATTGCCGGATGGTCGCGTTAAAATCCTTGTTCAGGGTCTGGCGAAAGCACGTATCACCGAGTTTGTTTCAGACAAGCCTTTCTATATGGTTAGGGTTGAGCGTCAACACGATACCGTCGTTACGGATGTATCACTTGAAATAGAGGCGTTGATTCGCACTGTACGTGAGCAGCTTGCCAAAGTTATGGAGCTTGGTAAACAGGTTTCTCCGGAAGTAATTGTTATTCTTGAAAATATCCAGGATCCTGGCAGCATGGCCGATCTGGTCTCCAGCAATATCGGCCTTAAGGTTGCCGATGCCCAGACGTTGCTGGAAATTAATAACCCTATTCTCCGCTTGACAAAGGTTAACGAGTTTTTAAACCGCGAGATTGAGCTGCTGAGTGTGCAGGCCAAGATACAGAACGCTGCACGCGAGGAGATGGGTAAAAACCATAAGGAGTATTATCTGCGTGAGCAGATGAAGGCCATTCAGAGCGAACTGGGTGATAACACAGGGAAAGAGGATCTGGCCGATATCAGAAAGGCTATTGAATCGGCCAAAATGCCTGAACCGGTAAAAAAAGAGGCGCTCAAACAGTTGGGGCGGCTTGAAAACATGCATCCTGATGGCGGAGAAGCCAGTATTGTCAGAACATATCTGGACTGGATGGTTGAACTCCCCTGGGGTAAAGCTACCAGGGACAGTCTTGATATTGTTCGTGCCAAAAAAATTCTGGATGATGACCACTTCTACCTCGAAAAAATAAAAGATCGCATCCTGGAGTTTCTGGCGGTGCGTAAGCTGAAGAAGAAAATGAAGGGGCCAATCCTCTGCTTTGTCGGCCCTCCCGGAGTTGGTAAAACGTCACTCGGCAAATCAATAGCCCGCGCCATGAATCGTAAATTTGTCCGTATTTCATTGGGTGGAGTACGCGATGAGGCTGAGATTCGCGGGCATCGTCGCACCTATATCGGCGCTCTGCCGGGACGCATTCTGCAGGGGCTGAAACAGGCCGGCGCCAACAATCCGGTCTTCATGCTGGATGAACTGGACAAGCTTGGCTACGACTACAAAGG
>CAYQMO010000032.1:10241-24748 GCA_964418315.1 uncultured Geobacter sp.
CCGCGACAGATTAAGGAAAATGGCCTTAAAGAAAAAAATATTAGTTTTGATGATGAAGCAATCAGTGAAATTGTCTCCAAATACACCAGGGAGGCGGGCTTACGTAATCTGGAGCGGGAAATCGGCAAAGTTTGCCGCAAGATAGCTCGAAAAGTGGCGGAAGGTAACAAGCGTACCGTCCAGGTGACCGCCAAGGTGCTGCATAACTACCTGGGCGCTGAAAAGTATACTCGCGAGGAAGATCTGGACAAAAATGAGATAGGTGTTGTCAACGGCCTTGCGTGGACACCGGTTGGTGGCGAGGTGCTTCATATAGAGGCGAGTCTGATGGCTGGTAAAACGGCATTGACGTTAACCGGACAGCTTGGCGACGTGATGAAGGAGTCGGTGCAGGCTGCTCATTCCTACGTCCGCGCTCATGCCGAGGCGATGCATCTTGAGCCTAAAATTTTTGAAGAGCATGAAATTCACGTCCATGTTCCTGCCGGTGGTATCCCGAAAGATGGCCCTTCAGCCGGTGTTGCCATGACTGTAGCGCTGGTCTCGATCCTCTGCCACATTCCGGTAAAGAAAGATGTTGCCATGACCGGAGAGGTAACACTCCGGGGAAAAGTTCTGCCGATTGGCGGTCTGAAGGAAAAAATTCTGGCGGCTGTCCGCTCACGGATGCGGCTCGTTATCATCCCCGAGCAGAACAAAAAAGATCTGGAGGATATCCCCGCAACAATTTTGAAAAAAGTAAAAATCGTGGCGGTCTCAGAAGTTGAAGAGGCTCTAAAGCTTGCGTTGGAGAAGTACCCACCTGCCCCTGCTCCGGGCAAAAAGCCTGAGAAAGTTGCCAAGGTTATTCATGTCTGAAGATGTCATCTACTCCGCTTCCTGGTTGATTAATCCCGATGCCCCGCCTGTAGCCGGCGGGGCATTGCTCGTTCGTAATGGTATCATCGTCGAAACCGGCGCGCTGAACGTCCTCCGCTCCAGACACTCAGCTCCGGTTGTCGACTACCCTGACTCCGCGCTGCTCCCAGGTTTCGTCAACGCCCACACCCATCTTGAACTTAGCCATTTCCCCTCATGGCTGCACAACTCTCCAATTGATTATGCGCCGCGCAGTTTTGTCGAATGGATTATTCAACTGATCAAAATTAAACGCGGCCTGACCAATGATGATCACCTCTCCTCAGTTAAAGAGGGGATAAGGATCTGTCTTGAATCCGGAACCACTTCAATCGGCGAGGTCGTCAGCAATCCGGCATTGGCTGAAGAGTATTACCGCTCTCCGCTCGCCGGTCGCCTCTATTTCGAACTGCTGGGGCAGGAAAGTGGTCTTTTTCGGCATAAACTCGCTGCAGCCATGGCTGTCGTGCTCTCTGAAGAGCCTCAAAACCTCCATTCCGGTTTCTCTCCACACTCGCCGTATACCATTGCAGTGGAACATCTGGCCACAATCAGAGAGACGGCTGTAGCACACTCACAGCCGCTCGCCATTCATCTTTCGGAATCCCGCTCCGAAGTCGACTTTGTTTTTGACGGCAGCGGTGACCTGGCTTCGACTTTTTTCCCCTTTGTCGGCTGGGGACAATTTCTGGGCAACCCACATCGCTGCAGCTCAACTGAACTCATGCAGCGCCACGGGCTATTGACGCCAACTACTGTAGCTGTGCATTGCGTGCACGTTTCCAAATCTGATGTCGACATTATTAAAAAAAGCGGTGCGCATATCGCCCTCTGCCCCCGCAGCAATGATCTGCTCGATGTCGGGCGAGCTCCGGTGGCACTTTTTAAAAAAGCAGGAATCCCTCTAGCTCTCGGCACCGACTCGCTGGCCAGCAATAACTCACTGTCAATGTGGGATGAGCTCCGCTCTGCCCTGGAGATATTTCCTGATGATCTCACCGAGCTGGATCTCTTCAGAATGGTAACGACCGGAGGCGCCGCAGCTCTCGGGATTACTGCCGTGTGCGGCTCGCTGGATGCCGGAAAACGTGCCGATTTTCAGGTGATCGGAAATTTTGGTGGTGATGAAAAGAGTCTTCCAGAGCGGGTCATGCGGGAAGGGAGAGTGCAGGAGGTCTTTGTCGCCGGGGTGCGTTTTGGATAAATTTTGTGTTGACAAATGCCACTGACTTTCATATCACTTCAGTTGTAAAAGCTGATTGACTAGCCGAGCCATGTTCCGGTCTTGATTAATAAGGCAACTTCCAAAATACTAGAAACAACATTGAGGTTGAGATGAAAATACTCCGCACTGTTAGTCCCACGCTGGTTTTACTTGGCATAATTTCACTGCTGTTTCTGTCTGCTGAGTCTGTTTCTGCCGCCAAGGCGAAGGAACCTGACAGATCGGGACAATCGACTGTCACAGAGAAAAGTGCCGCCGAACTGCAGCCATCCTACAATATCAAGAACCGACCGAAGGAAAATACATTTGAGGTGCCGCGCCCCCCGTTCTCGGAGGGGATTTTCCCCTGCACCCAGTGCCATAGCTCCATGAAACCGAATCCGCAGCGGAGAACTCTGACCGACTTTCACACCGATATAGTGCTTCATCACGCCGAAGGGGAGCGCTGGTGTACAGATTGTCACAACCTGCTGGATCGTGACAAGCTTCGACTGGTATCCGGCGAATTGATTAGTTTTGACAAGTCGTACCGGTTGTGCGGCCAGTGTCATGGTGACAAATTCCGTGACTGGAAGGTTGGGGTTCACGGCAAGCGCACCGGTAACTGGAACGGAGACAAACAGTATCTGCTCTGTGTCCACTGCCACAACCCTCATGATCCGAAGTTCAAGGCACTCAAGCCTCTTCCACCGCCGGTACGCCCTGGCGCACTCAGGCAGTGATATGTCCAATATTATCTAAATCAGGGAGCTGATCCATGTCAGAAATAAAAAAGAATTCGTACGACCAGCACAGATCGCGCCGCAAATTTTTAAAGGGGATGGCGGCGGGGATCGGTTTAATCGCGCTGCCTGGCAATGATGCATCGGCCTCCATCTGGGAGGAATTTTTCCAGAAACATTTCCGTGAACTCTCAAAAGATGAACTCAAGGGGGTAATTGCCCGACTTGAAAAAGATTACAGTAAAAAGTACGGTAAACAGGTCACCGTTAAGACGACCCCGCCGATTGAAGGCGTTCGCTATGGCTATGCGCTGGATCTCTCCCGCTGCATAGGTTGCAGACGCTGCGTATATGCCTGCGTAAAAGAGAACAACCAGTCGCGGAGCCCTCAGATTCACTGGATCAGGGTCATGCAGTTAAACAAAGACAAAGGGGTCGCCCTGTCACACGCTGAACATTACTACAACCCGGAAAAAGTACCGGAAAAAGGGCATTTCTATATGCCTGTCCAGTGCCAGCAGTGTGAAAAGCCCCCCTGCACTAAAGTATGCCCCGTCCAGGCCACCTGGAAGGAGAACGACGGGATAATCGTCGTTGACTACAACTGGTGCATCGGCTGTCGTTACTGCATGGCGGCCTGCCCTTACGCCGCCCGCCATTTTAACTTTGCCAAACCTGGTATTCTAGCTGCAGAGATTAACCCTGTTACCCACTATCTCGGTAACCGTCCGCGACCAAAAGGGGTCGTGGAAAAATGTACCTTCTGCATTCAACGCACACGTGAACAGCCGGGGCGTTATCCCGCCTGCGCAGAGATCTGTCCGGTCGGTGCCCGCAAGTTCGGCAATCTGCTCGATCCTGAGAGCGAAATACGCTATCTGATGGAGAACAAGAGGGTCTTTATCCTGAAAGAAGATCTCAACACTCAACCAAAGTTTTTCTACTTCTATGCGACCTGACCATTATAATCAGGGTTAGTGCGTGAGCCAATGTTTTAGCAGAGCCAGATCATTTGCAGGGAGCGACAATGAGAAATATATGGAACTTTATTATAGGCATTATCGTGCTGATCTCCAAAGGGAGCAAGGCCTATTACTGCTGGGTCATTACCCTGCTCGTTCTGATGGGCATAGGTGCTTCGGCTTATATTCACCAGCTTGATGAAGGGCTTATCGTCACCAATATGCGTGATCAGGTCTCCTGGGGCTTTTATATCTCCAATTTTACCTTCATGGTCGGTGTGGCTGCGGCGGCCGTGCTGCTGGTAATTCCGGCGTATGTGTATGGATGGGGGCCAATCAAGGAGTTTGCTGTTCTGGGGGAGCTGCTGGCGGTATCAGCAATTGTCATGTGTATGCTCTTTGTAACTGTTGATCTCGGGCATCCCGAACGTTTCTGGCACCTGATCCCGAAGATCGGACTGCTCAATTTTCCACAGTCCCTGCTGGCTTGGGACGTGATCGTTCTCAATACCTATCTGGCGTTAAACCTTACCATATCCGTATACATCCTCTACTCCCTCTACTGCAAACGGGAGCCAAAACATAATTTTTACACCCCGCTGGTTCTCCTGTCGATCCCGTCTGCAATCTCTATCCACACCGTTACGGCGTTTCTCTATAACGGGCTTGGCGCCCGGCCATTCTGGAATTCATCCATCCTGGTACCCCGTTTTCTTGCCTCGGCATTCTGTTCCGGCCCAGCCTTAATGCTTTTGATCTTCCTGCTGGTTAGCAAGTATACAAAATTCAGGATCAAGGACGAGGCAATTCAGAAGATCGCAGAAATCATGGCATATGCGATGTTCATCAATCTTCTTCTGCTCGGTGCCGAACTCTTCAAGGAGTATTATACCGACACGGTTCACCTGGATTCCTTTAAGTATCTATTGCAGGGACTACATGGGCATTCAGCCCTGGTTCCCTACATTTGGACGGCGATGATTTTCAACGTCACCGCCTTCTTTCTCTTTTTAATCCCTGCTACCCGCAGAAACAAAACAACTCTGGTCATCGGCTGTATTCTGGTATTTATCGGTGTCTACATTGAAAAGGGTATGGGTCTGGTAATACCAGGATTTATTCCAGATACGCTGCATGAGATTTATGAATATGCACCAAGCGGTACCGAGCTCCTGCTTGCCATGGGGATCTGGGCCACCGGCCTGTTTGTCTACACTATGCTGCTGCGTATAGCTATACCGATACTAAACGGCGATTTTCACGTCGCCGATAATGGTGTCGGTTCCTTTATCGGCGACGAGGTTTTTCTATCCACCCAGAATTTGGAAGAGGGTAAGGCTGTTGAAGAAAAACCCGTTACATCTCACTGACTAGCTTGTCGCCACTTACTTGACTGAAGTTTTGCCCACTACCAAGCGGAGTTGCCTGTCATGCACAAAAAACTGTTCATTCCGGGACCTGTAGAGGTCCATCCGGATATATTAGAAGCCATGGCTTCGCCTATGATCGGTCACCGCATGAAAGAGTACGGGGAGTTGCATGGTCGGGTCACTACGGGACTAAAAAAACTGTTGTTCACCACTGACAAGGTTTTTCTGGCAACTTCGAGTGCTTTTGGCGTTATGGAAGGGGCTGTACGCAATCTGGTCGGAAAGCGCTGCGCCAACTTCTGTAATGGTGCCTTTTCCGATAAGTGGCACGATGTCACCCTCCGCTGCGGCAAAGAGGCGGACGCCATCCGTTTTGACTGGGGCTCTCCGGTTACACCCGAAGCGGTCGAAAAAGCTCTTGCCACCGGAAAATACGATAGTATGACGATGATTCACAACGAAACCTCAACTGGAGTCATGTCACCTCTGCCGGAGATCGCTGCGGTCATGCGCAAATTCCCGGAAGTCATGTTTATTGTCGATACCGTATCTTCGATGAGTGCCCTCAAAATTCCGGTTGACGAGCTTGGAATAGACTGTTGTATTTTTGGCGTGCAGAAGGCGTTTGCTCTGCCGCCTGGCCTGGCGGTCTTTACGGCCAGTGAGAAGTCCCTGCAGCGGGCAGCCGACATGGAGGGTCGCGGCTACTACTTCGATTTTATCGAGTTTGCCGCGAACGATGCCAAAAACAATACGCCATCGACTCCGTGTATATCCTTGATCTATGCGCTTGACTGTCAACTGCAGCGGATGTTTGCTGAAGGATTGGAGAACCGTTGGGCGCGTCATGACGATCTTGCCGGATATGTCCGCAGTTGGCTGACGGATCGAGGTTTTGCATCATTTCCGGCTGCTGCTTATCGCTCGCAGACATTGACCTGCAGTCGCAACAGTCGCGGGATCGATCTGGCTGCTCTGAAAAAGAGTCTTGGTGAGGCAGGGTTTGCCTTTGACGACGGCTATGGCAAGATAAAAGGAGAAACCTTTCGTATTGCCCA
Source organism: uncultured Geobacter sp. (assembly GCA_964418315.1). Lineage (GTDB taxonomy): Bacteria > Desulfobacterota > Desulfuromonadia > Geobacterales > Pseudopelobacteraceae > JACRCG01. The sequence continues at coordinate 16,476 of CAYQMO010000032.1, forward strand.
TATGGGTGACATGACGCGAGCAGATCTGGACGGGCTGTTCGCTGCGATTACAACGATTCTGCCGGAACTGGCGTTATCGCATTAAACAACAAAAGACCTTTAGGGTTTTAAAAACCCTAAAGGTCTCGCTGGCTTTTGACTGCATGACAGGTTTATTCCTGTTCAAAAACATCCTTGCCTGCTCCGCAGAGCGGGCAGCACCAATCTTCCGGAATCGCATCAAATGATGTTCCCGGTGCGATGTCGTTATCCGGATCGCCAACTGCTGGGTCGTACACATACTGACAGATAGTACAGATCAAACGTTCCATAGTGTTTCACTCCTTGTGTAAAGCGTAGTATGTCTGACGGATACGCTGAACGGGGTAACCGCCAATGGTTAAGTGCGCACCACTTTACTCATCTCCCATGAGGATGTCAATAAGCAGTGAAAGTTTTACATTATTAAACGGCTACTGATTCAGGAGTTGCACAAAAAGAGAGGGGATTTATGATATTTGAATCGACAGCCGTAGGGCCACTTGAAGTTAATTGCTATATTGTCGGATGCGAACAGAGCCGCGAGGGGATTGTTGTCGATCCAGGGGGAAATCTGGAGAAAATTACCGCCATTGTTAAACGACATGGCCTGAATATCCATACGGTCATCAATACCCATGGCCATTTTGATCACCTTGGGGGAAACCGTCAGGCGCTGACAGCCTTTGATGCCAAACTGCTTATTCATCAAGCTGATGCGCCGATGCTGAGCAAATCAGCCGAAGTAGCCCGCATGTACGGCATACCGGGCGATAACTCTCCGGAGGCAGACGCCTGGCTGGTAGACGATATGGAGATATTATTCGGTACGCATCGCCTGAAAGTTCTCCATACGCCCGGCCACACCCTGGGAGGATGCTGTCTCTATTTTGAAGATGAACATAAAGTTATCACCGGGGATACACTCTTTGCCGATTCAATCGGGCGTACCGATCTGCCGGGCGGCTCGCACGAACAACTGCTTAATTCAATCCGCACCAGGCTTTTTACCCTGCCGGACGAGGTGATCGCGTATCCTGGACATGGTCCAGAGACAACCATCGGACACGAAAAAAGTTGTAACCCATATTTCTGAATCGCCCATTCTCCATGCTTACCAATAAAAAAATTATTCTGGGTATCTGCGGTGGGATTGCCGTCTACAAGGCGGTTGAGCTGCTGCGGCTTCTAACAAAAGCTGGTGCAGACGTTCATGTCATTATGACCCGTGCCGCCCAGGAATTCGTTACACCGCTTACATTCCAGACGCTTTCGTCAAATCCTGTCCATACAGAGCTGTTTAATCTGATTGCCGAGCGGGAAATCGGCCACATATCGCTAGCTGATCAGGCAAATCTGTTCATCATCGTTCCGGCCACGGCCAATATCATCGGCAAAATAGCCGCCGGCATCGCCGATGATATGCTTACGACGACGGTTATGGCTACCAAAGCTCCGGTACTGTTTGCCCCCGCGATGAACGTAAACATGTTTACCAATCCGATTTATCAGGAAAATGAGCAGAAACTGCGGCGTCTTGGGTACTTTTTTGTAGATCCGATACGTGGCAGCCTTGCTTGTGGCTGGGAAGGAGAAGGGAAGCTGGCATCACCGGAAGTTGTTTTCGAGGGTGCTTTTGCTGCGCTGACAGAAAAGGATCTGCGTAACCGGACGATACTGATCACCGCCGGACCGACCCGCGAAGAGATCGATCCGGTCAGGTATATCAGTAACCACTCTTCCGGCAAGATGGGTTATGCCTTAGCTCGTGCCGCATCCCGGCGGGGTGCGAACGTGTTTTTGATCAGTGGCCCGACTACTCTGGCAGAGCCGGATGGAGTACAATTTGTAAGTGTGACCAGCGCCGATGACATGCACAGAGAAGTAATGTTGAGGGTCGGTGAGTGTGATGCCATCATTAAGGCGGCTGCAGTGGCGGACTATCGCCCTTTGGTGAGGAACGCGACAAAAATCAAGAAGAAGGCTGACTCTGCAACTATAGAGCTGGTAAAAAACCGTGACATTCTCGCCACACTTGGAGGGATTCAGCACCGCCCGTTTCTGGTGGGCTTCGCTGCGGAAACCGATGATCTGGCTGAAAACGCAGAGAAAAAATTGCGCGAAAAAAATCTTGATATGATTGTCGCCAATGATGTGAGCCAGGTAGATGCAGGCTTTAACGTGGACACCAATCGGGCGCTGCTGCTGTTCAGAGATGGCAGCAGTAGTGACTGCGGGCTGATGTCTAAAAATCAATTGGCCGGAGCAATCCTTGACCATGTTGTTGCCCGATTGATGACAGATTGATGGTATTCTCCGTTTTGTCTTGACTTGACTGCTCGAAAGTTCTAGGTTTTTTCAAATTCTAATCCGCTCGGAGGTATCATCCGTGGACATAATCCTCGGCGCCGGTATTATCGTAAAACTGGTTATCATACTGTTACTGTTATTTTCGATAGTCTCGTGGGCCATTATCCTGTTCAAGTTTTTTCAGGTTCATCGAGCAAAGAGCGAATCAGAACGGTTCATGGACTTTTTCTGGAAATCAAAACGCTTCGACGCAATTGCCTCACAGGTTAACCGCTTTGCCAACTCGCCATTAACTGTTCTTTTCAATGAGGGGTACAGCGAGCTGAAAAAGGTTGTTGAACCGGACAGTAAAAGTGATGGCAGCGCTCTCAGTACTGATCTTGGCGGCATTGAGAATGTCTCCCGTGCGCTGCGTCGTGCGACAAATTCCGAGATCACCCGACTGGAAAAATACCTGACATTTCTGGCAACAACCGGTTCGACCTCCCCCTTTATAGGTCTGTTCGGTACGGTCTGGGGTATTATGACCGCATTTGAGGGGATCGGCAAAACCGGATCAGCTTCGCTTGCAGTGGTTGCCCCCGGAATTGCAGAAGCGTTGATCGCCACTGCTATCGGACTTGTCGCCGCCATTCCGGCTGTCATGGCATACAATCACTTTCAGCATAAAATTCGCGTACTGATAAATGAGATGGACAGCTTTTCCACAGAATTTCTCAACATAGTGCAGCGTAATATTGCGGGGAAATAGAGTATGGCTATGGGTGGACAAAACAATAATCGTGCCGTAATGGCTGAGATCAACGTTACTCCGCTGGTGGATGTCATGCTGGTGCTGCTGGTTATTTTTATGGTTACCGCACCGATGATGCAGCAGGGGGTTCAGGTAAATCTTCCGAAAGCAGACACCAAGGCCATGGCACCGGCTGAAGCTTCCGTTGTTGTCTCTGTTGACAAGGGTGGGAAAATATTCATAGATAAAGAAGAAATCCCTGCAGATCAGTTACGCACGCGACTCTCAACTATGTTTGCCACTCGGGCGAAAAAAGAGGTGTTTTTGAATGCCGATGCCGGAGTGCCTTACGGTGAAGTTGTACGGGCAATGGCCGACATCAAGGGTGCCGGTATCGAACGCCTCGGCATGGTAACGGAACCGGCTGCAAAAAAATGAGCCGTCCGGTTTCAAGAGATGATACCGTTAGTGCTGTCTGTTTCGCCGCTTCGGCCGTCATTCACCTGACGGTTTTTTTATTGCTGCTCTGGTGGGGACGGCTCTTTCCGTCACAGCCAGCAATTCACGAAACATATTACGTGGAAGTGGTGAATCTTCCGACCGCTGAACCGCAAGCGGGGATACCAGCCGCAAAAATCAGCGAACCTGCGCCCGACCCTCCACCTGCCGCGCCGCAGCCGATGTCGATTCCAGTTCCGCCGCCTGCGAAAGCTCCTCCCCCCAAAGTTGCAAAGAGTGTCACCAAACCTGCGAAGCCTACTACTGGTAAAGTTAAAGAGCCTGCCGAAACCGAGTCCGCTTTTGAATCACAGATGGCAAAGCTGGAAAACGCCAGGAATGCAAGTCGTGAAGAGGCTGTTATGGAGAATCTGCGCAACAAGGTAAAGGGCACTGCCGGCTCCAAACCTGGGATGCCCGGAGCCGGTGGTAATACTGCAGGGAGCAGCTATCCTGATTTCATCAAGTCAAGACTGGAAGATGCATTGAAAGTAACCAGCAGCTACAGCAGTAAAAACCCGGAGGTATTCGTCCGCCTGACGATTTCAGCAGAGGGTAAACTTGCCAAAATGAATATAGAGCGGAGCAGCGGTGACGCGGTTTTTGAAATGGCTGTCAGGCGTGCTGTTGATCTGGCCAGTAGCAAATTTGTTCCGCCTCCAAACCACGCGGTTTTTGAAAACGGATTTGTTTTCAAACCAAAAGGGATAGCAAGCGTCTCATCACGATAATACATTAAAACAGGATAAGACATGAAAATCTGGTTACTTGTTACTCTTCTCATTGCCCTGCCGACAGTTCTCTCAGCCCAGCCTGATTACATTGAAGTAACCGCTCCCGGAAATCGTCAACTGAAGATGGCTGTCGAGTCGGCACTATCACCTGACGGCTCGCTGCCTCCTGATGCAGCCCGAAACTCCACCGATGTAATTACCAATGACATAAATATGTCCGGAGTTGTTATGGCCGAAAGGCATGCGCTGCAACCACCTCCGGGGAACACATCATTGGCTGATGTCAATTATACGCCATGGCAAACGGCCGGTTTTGATATGCTGGTCAGGAGCGAACTCAGTTTACAAGGCGACCGATTGGTGGTCGAGTTTCGTCTTTTTGACGTCGTTAACCAGAAGATGATTACCGCAAAGCGGTATCTCGGCGCTGCAAAAGATCTCCGGAGGTTCAGCCACTCCTTCGCCGATGAAATTCTTCGTGCGCTTACCGGTGAAAAAGGTGTTTTTACGACCAGAATCGCCTACGTCTCAGCGCAAACTGGCAATAAAGAGATCTATGTCATGGATTGGGACGGCTATAATCCGCTCCCGTTGACAAAAAACGGCTCTATCAACCTGAACCCGGACTTTTCTCCTGATGGCCGGGAAATTATCTTCACCTCATACAAACGACGCAATCCGGATCTGTATCGGCGTCCGCTGTCAAGCCCGGTAGAAGTTCTGCTATCCAATAGCAAAGGGCTTAATATTACCGGGAGCTGGTCACCGGACGGCAGCAAAATTGCCCTTGCGCTGAGTAAAGATGGTGATGCCGAGATCTATACCATTGAAAAGGATGGCAGTCGCCCAACCAGATTGACTATTGACCCGGCTCTCGATCTGTATCCTTCCTGGTCGCCTGACGGTAAGCAGATCGCTTTTGTTTCCGACCGTATGGGTAAGCCGCAGATCTTTGTCATGAAGGCTTCTGGTGGTGATGTCAGGCGCCTGACAACTACCGGCAACTATAACGTCAATCCGCGATGGTCTCCAAAAGGGGATAAAATTGCCTATTCGAGAATGGTCAATGGCGGCTTCCAGATATTCACCATCTCAGCAGACGGAACTTCTGACAGTCAGTTAACGACTGAAGGGAGTAACGAAAATCCAGCCTGGTCCGCAGATGGTCGCTTCATCTGTTTCAGCTCCGTGCGCAGTAGCGGTAACGGAGTGTATGTTATGCGCGCCGATGGCAGCGGCCAGAAAATTGTCTCTCAAACGAAAGGTAAGTACTTTCAACCGGTCTGGTCTGCTCATTAATAGCATGAGATGCTTTTTTCTCAGAAATCGCAGTAATATCGATTGCAATCCTAACGCTGTTATGTATAATTGCGCTGGCAACAATCTACAGGGCATAGAGCCTTATTTTATTCAGAACGGGAGATTAAAATGAAAAAATGGATGGTAGTATTATTGGCAAGCATCAGCATGACTGCGTTACTTGTAAGTGGTTGTGCAAACAAGGAAGCTGTCAAGAAAGAAGAGTCATTACAGTCTTCATCCAGTGTAGCAAAGAGTGATGCGACTAAGTCGGTTGCGACTGAGCAGGCAAAATTGCCGGAACGACCGGTAGAGAAGATCCAACCGGCAGAGCAGGTTCGACAGGCAGAGCAGGCTCCTCGGGCAGTGGCGGAGACTACTACTGTGCAGTCTTTCAAGTTTGAGACTGTTTATTTTGATTTCGATAAATCTGATCTCCGCCAGGATGCTCGCGATGTCCTTTCTAAGAATTCTGCCGTCATCCTGAAAGCTGCTACAGGAACAAAAATCCAGATTGAAGGTCACTGTGATGAGCGTGGCTCTGCTGAATACAACCTTACGCTTGGTGAAAGTCGTGCCAAGTCTGTCCTGAAATATCTGACTACTCTCGGAGTCAAAGCAGATATGCTCTCCATCATCAGCTATGGTAAAGAAAAACCGGCCGTTCAGGGGAACGATGAAGCTGCATGGGCAAAAAACAGACGCGCTGAGTTTGTAATCGTCAAGTAGTTACCCCCTCAATCGATTTAACCAAGCCACACCGGATTTGCTCGCAGAGGCAGACGGTGTGGTTTTTTTGTACATCCCGGATTCAGGCATAGAGGATAATTCCTTGTGTATGGTCTTATATTATCGTTCAGGAGTAAACCATGACAATTAAAGAACAGATTCAGCAGTTCCTCGCGTCAGCCGCCTTCGGAGTTATCGGCGCCTCCTCAAACCGGGAAAAGTATGGTAACAAGCTGTTGCGCTGTTACCTGCAGCATGGCAGAAAAGCCATACCGGTCAATCCGAATGAGTCTGAGATAGAAGGGGTAGCCTGTGTCGCAGCAATCAGTGATCTGCCACCCGAGGCCATGAGCATATCAGTGATAACGCCGCCGGCAGTTACCGCGAAACTTGTGCCACTGGCAATTGAAAAAGGGATCAAAAACATCTGGATGCAGCCGGGAGCCGAACATCCGGATGCGGTGTCGCTCTGCCTGGAGAAAGGTATCAATGTCATCGCTGACGGCAGTTGCCTTCTGGTTGTTATGGGTTACATTGATTCGTTGCCTGCTGCCATCAACAAAAAGCACGGTAACCTTGAAACACAGTAGATTACCCTACCCTTCAGCCATCTCAAAGCCAACGATATTCCTGCTCTCACGACTGAACTCCACACCAATCAGGTGGATCGGTTCGCCAAACTGCCGGTATTTTTCGGCGTATCATTTTGCCTGCAATTGCTCAAGCGCTCTCCCCTCCGGTGTCATCTCCACCACCTTGAATTCAAAAAGATAAATATGACCGTTGTAGCGTACCGACATATCGATCCGCCCCTTGTTGGTGCTGTCTTCCACCTGGATATCCAGCCCGAGAGCGGCGAAATAGCTGTAGAAGATGCTGGCGTAATATCCCTCAAAGTTGGCAAGCTGATTTTTACGGTACCAGTCGTGCGGGATGGCGGCATAAAACGAGTGGAACAGATCTTTCAGCGCCGGAATATCGTTTGCGATAAGGATATCGTACAAACGGCTGACATTACGGGCAGGCACCATCGGATCCTGTGATAACGCCTGCAGCAGGCAGTCGTTCAGACTGGCCAGCACCTCTTTGTTCGGATAGCGGAGAGTGAGTTCAAGGCGTCCGGGAAGGTAGCGCGCCGAATCGATGGTGAGGTAACCGGTCTGGAACAGCAGCGCCTCGCTGGGGATATTGCCGACATCGAAGGTGGAGAGCAGTGATTCAGGGGCCATAATCCGGCCAAGGTCAGGGGTAAACTGCTGCCGCTCCGAGAGTAGTTTGATAAGAAATGTCGGGGTTCCTGTCTCAAACCACCAGGGGCGAAACAGGCGCTGGTCGAAAAGCAGCAACACGTCAAACGGGTTGTAAACTGCCTCACCCAGCCAATTATAGCCGTTGTACCACTGTCTGACCTCTTCACGATCAAGTTCCGCCAGTTCGGGGGTAAAAACGGTTTCAAGTTCGGTGTCGGTGTAGCCGCAGATGGAGCTGAAACGGGCATCCAGGGTAATATCTTTCAGATTGTTCAGCCCGGAAAACAGACTGACCTTGGAAAACTTGCTGACTCCGGTAAGAAAGGCAAATTTGATATACGCATCTGAATCTTTGATAACGGAATAGAAATCTTTCAATCCCTCGCGAATTTGGCTGGCTGTCTCTGGTTCATCTATACGATCCAGGATCGGTTTGTCGTACTCATCGATCAGGATAACCACCCGTTTTCCCGTTTGTTCGCAAACCAGACGGATAAGTTCCAGAAAACGGCTGCGGATATCGGGAAATGCAGCAGTAAGGCCAAATCGCCCCTCATGAAAGCTTAACTGCTGATGCAGGGTTGACTCCAGATCGGAACAATTTTTTACCACACCGCCGCCGAAACTGATCCTGATGACCGGGTACGGTATCGACCAATCCCAGACGTCATGCGCAGCAAGACCACGAAAGAGCGGTTCATT
>CAYQMO010000033.1:0-16151 GCA_964418315.1 uncultured Geobacter sp.
CCCTCCGGCGGGCGCAGTTGGAGCTTAATGAGTGGAACAAAAGCTTAAAATCACGCGTTATTCAGAATGTAGGTACCATCGGTAAACATATTCAAAAAGTTCATGATCTTGAAGCTAAACATAAAGGGGGAAGCGTCAACTCTCTGATTATAGCTGTAAAAGGCCTGCTGGAGCTTCACGAATCCTGTTATGCAACCCATGCCAACGTAGTTAGCCGACTGGCATCGGGGGCGGCGCGAAGCATGTCCCTCGATTTCGAGACCATCCGCAAGATTACGCTTGCCGGTTTGATGCACGATATTGGCAAGATTGGATTGCCGGATTATGTGATTGACAAGTATGAACAGGAAATGACGGAAAATGAACTCAGGGACTATCGAGAACACGTGGTTCGCAGTCAGTTGCTGCTGTTGGATAATGAAGAGTTGAACGATGTCCTTCTTATGGTGCGACATCACCACGAAGTTTTTAACGGCAACGGTTTCCCCGACGGACTGAAAGGTGAAGAGATCCCATTGGGTGCTCGTCTGATTTGTATTGCGGATATCATTGATAACGCCGCTTCTTCTGTAGCTACCGATAAGGCGGACTATGCCATCTCTAAGATTTCAGTTATGGCCGGCATTATGATCGATCCCAAATTGCTCCCACATTTCCGATTGGTTACAAGAGCGTTATACTACGAGGCGGGTAAAAAAAGCGGAAGTGCTACCGAGATTGAAGTGTCAGCGCATGAATTGTTTCCAGGTATGCAAGTGACCAGAGATCTTGTAACTAAGAGCGGTATTATGCTTGCTGTAAAGGGCACCGAGCTGGAAAATTCCAACATAACTCTGATCCAGAAATATTACATTACCGATCCTCCACCCCATGGAGTTTTTGTTACACTTAGAGATGGTGATATTTAGCCGCATAACCATTTAAAACTTTGAAGGGGTCACTATATGCCTTTTATTGATTGGGAAAGCCGTTTTGAGCTTGGCATCGAAAATTTTGATGATCACCATAGACGTCTCGTCAGCTTGATAAACAAAGTCTATGACGATTACACAGCGGAAGCGCCTTCTGAGAAGCTCGGTGCTGTTCTGGAAGAATTAATAGATTACGCTTCCTATCATTTTTATATGGAAGAGTTGTGGATGGATAAAAATCATTACTCAAAGCTTGATCAGCATTCTGCGGAACATAACAAATTCCGGACTGCCATGATTGAATTTAAAAGGGATTATAACCAGGGTACACTCAATATATCTCTTGATATCTTGATATTCTTGAAAAACTGGTTAACAGGCCATATCCTGAAAACTGACTCGGAATATGGAACTTTCATGAAATCAAGAGGTGTGGAGTCGTAGTTCTACTTACCCAATGAAATCACTCTGCTTCGCCCGGACGAAATTCCCTCAAATCTGAATTGCCCCCTGTAAGTCCCTTCCCGGTACAGTCCTGACTCCCCCGGGGGGAGGTAGTGAGGAGTAGTGTTGGTTAACCTTCCCGAAAAATGCTGGTACACCCCTTCGGAATAACGCTCATCCGCAAGTGGTAGACGGTAGGTGGCTACAACCGCACGTCCTGCCTGAACCGGCACTGTTTCTGCTGTGGCGTATTCGGCAAGCAGGGCCGGTGAAACACGGATTTGGTAGCTATGCAGAGTGCCTGTTACCCTCGCGGAAAGCTGGAGCCGAGCCGTTCCTTTTTTTTCCGGATACAGATTGTACTCCGGTTGCCAGCCACGCTCTGCTGTCGCATAACGGACTGTCACTTTTCCGTTCTGCGGTGATACCATGATTCGCAGCGAAGCTGTTGACGGTCTATTGAGCTTTCTGATTGCAGCGATGCGGGCGTCAATCTTCTGCATTTCATGCGCGGTCTTGCGGCGAGCGGTATAAACAGCCTCCAGTTGTGCTATGGCAAAGTCGGTGCCTTGTCGGATGGTCTGCATCGGATCAGGATTTGCTTTAGTTTTTCGCGGCGCTTTACCGCTTTGTGATTTGGCAGCGGTGGTAAATATCGCTTCACGCGCCTCCAGAGCCTGCAAGCGGTCTTCCAGTTTGCGCCGCTGCTCGGTCAATGCTTCAAGCTCCTTCGCAGTACTGTTTACAGCTTCTTTCCGCACTGTTTCTACGCCGATAATTGTTGTGCCTGTGGCGGGAGCAACGGTGAGAGTGTTCTCCAACATGTCGGCAGCCAGCGGTAGATCAACTACACCCTTTAGTGCAACGGCTTCCTGTTGAAACAGGGCTCCGTCACGATAGAATGTCACGCTATTCGCGGCAAAAACAGGGCTGGCTACCGTAGCTATCAGGCAGAGGTAGAGGCAGAAATGTTTGACTGACATGGAGGGACTCCGTTTTAGACGTGAATTTATTGACGATGTTGCGCTCTCACAATTCTGCCACCACCCAGCACTTCATCTCCCCGGTAGAAAACAAGCGCCTGCCCTGGAGTGACCGCTTTTTGAGGCTGTTCAAAGGCGACCTCGCAGTTGCCACCATCCAAAAGCTGCACTCGACAGGCAACCGGTTGATGGCGATAGCGGATCTTGCAGGTTGCAGCAAATGCTTCTGTTTTCGGGGCAACGATCCAGTTGAGCGATTCCGCCAGCAGACCGCCTGCATACACTGATTGCTGTTCACCTACGATGATCACATTACGTTCGACGTCAATTGCTACCACATACAGCGGTTCACTCCATGCTATGCCGAGTCCTTTACGCTGACCGATCGTGTAGCGGTGTGTACCCTGATGGCGTCCGACTATCTGGCCGTTCAGATGGATAATGTTGCCATCGGTACATTCCAGCTCTCCGCTCTCTTCCAAAAATACCACATAATCATCATTCGGAATAAAACAGACTTCCTGGCTATCGCTTTTTTCCGCCACCGGCAGGGCAAACTCGCGTGCCAGACAACGCACTTCATCCTTGCTTGTCATCGTGCCGAGCGGGAAAATAACCTGCTGCAACTGCTGCTGAGTCAGGGTGTAGAGAAAATAGGACTGATCTTTCCCGATGTATTCAGCAATTCTTAAATGGCAGGTTCCGTCCGGATCAACCGTTTTCCTGACATAATGTCCGGTAGCTAAAAGATCGGCACCGAGTTCACGAGCGGTATCGAGCAGCAGCCCGAATTTAATGTAGCGGTTGCAGCAAACGCATGGGTTGGGCGTATGTCCGGCCCGGTACTCTTTGATGAAGTCACTGATTATCAATCTGCTGAAATCTGCCGAAAAGTCGGCAACGTGGTGCGGAATGCCGATATGCCCGGCTACAGCCGCAGCATCGTGCATGGCTGACCCGGAACCGCTGCTGCGCGGAGCAAACAGGCGCATGGTGATGCCGATCACTTCATGCCCCTGCTGTTTCAGGAGCGCGGCAGTAACAGATGAGTCAACTCCTCCGCTCATGGCAACGGCTATTTTCAAATTTCTTCCCCCAGAATTATCCTGACTACCTGATTGGCCTGATGATGTGCTGCGATCCCGACTCGGGGTGCCATCAAGCCGCAGCCCGGCCTGGCTTCCGAAACCGAATCACCTGTAAGATAGAGCTTATGAGATACTTTGCGTGTGACGATACTGTTGTTCGATCCATAGCCGGCCATTCCGGATGCAGCGACAATACAGCTCTGCGGCATTGCTTCTAGAACCCTGTTTACCAGCATTGCCTTCATGTCGGCCCGGTCGAATGCCTCAACCACTATAGAACAGTCGGCGAACAGCAGCGGAATATTATCCGTGGTGAGGTGGGTACAATGAGCCTGTACAGTTATATATGGGTTGATGCGCTTCAGGTTTTCGACCAGCGCATCCACTTTGTAGCGGCCGATCTGATCGGTAAAATACTGCTGACGATTAAGGTTGGAGGGCTCTACAACATCAAAATCTGCTATAACCAATCTGCCGACACCGACTCTTGCCAGGGCAACCGCCACCGAAGAACCAAGCCCACCCACGCCGGCAATGCCGACCACCGCCTGTTTCAGGCGGGTATGAACGCCTGGTGTGTGTCGAGCCGTCATCAATCCTTCCAACTCGTCTTCCGTTGGAATTTCTCCACGTTTTATAAGGAAGAGTTCATCGCCGTCATGCAGAATTGTGTTCGGTGTGGCGGGAAAACCGTTCAGGATCAGGACATCGGCAAGAGGTTTATGCAGTTCCGCAACGGCACCGAGTGTTAGACCGGCTTCAATGGAGGATAATTTTTCGTTGAGTTTGATTTGCACACTCTATCCAATAGCCTGCTGCAGGTCAGCAATCAGATCATCCGGGTCTTCCAGGCCGACAGAGAGCCGCACCAGCGTGTCGGTAATCCCTTTTCGTTCCCGCTCTTCTTTCGGCACAGATGCATGAGACATTTTTGCCGGATAGGAAATGATGCTTTCAACCCCGCCAAGGCTGACGGCAAAAGCTGCCAGGTGCGAATTTTCCAGAAGTCTCTTCGTTGTTTCGTACGAATCAAGTTCAAAGGAAAAGACCGCGCCCGGACCATCCGCCTGGGCTTTATGGATCGCGTAACCCGGATGTTCGGGAAGTCCCGGATAATGGACGGCGTTTATGCGTGGATGCTGTTTCAACCATGCCACAATTTTCTCAGTATTCAACTGACTCTGATCCATTCTGACCTTGAGTGTCTTGACGCCGCGCAGCGTCAGGAAGGAGTCCTGCGGTCCGAGTCCGGTGCCGAAGGCATTCTGGATATAGCGGATTCGCTGGCCCAGCTCACTGTTACTCGTTACGGCAAAGCCGCAGAGGAGATCGCTGTGGCCGTTGATGAATTTGGTGCCGCTGTGCAGGACGATGTCGCAGCCGAGTTCCAGTGGGCGCTGCAGGTAAGGGGTCATGAAGGTGTTATCCACCAGAGTGATAATACCGTGTAGCTTGGCAATGTCAGCCGCTCCGCGCAAGTCGGTAATTTTCAGAAGCGGGTTGGAAGGTGTCTCAAGATAGATTCCCTTTGTTTCCGGGCGGATAGCTGCTTCAATCGCTGCCAGGCTGGTAGCGTCGACAAAACTGCTTGTAATCCCCATCCTGCTGAATATCGTTGAGAGCACCCGGTACGCGCCACCATAGACATCATCACAAACAACAAGATGGTCTCCGGGGGAGAAAATCATCAAAGTGGTGGAGATCGCGGCCATTCCGGAAGCAAAAGCGAGACAGCGCGAACCCCCTTCCAGAACGGCAATCGTATCCTCCAGCGCTTCACGGGTCGGATTGTCGCCCCTGGCGTAATCGTATTTACTGAAATGATCGACAGATGTCTGGCGATAGGTGGATACTTGATAGATCGGTATTCCGATGGCTCCTGTCTGCTGGTCAATTGTCGGGCCGCCGTGGATCAGTTTTGTAGCAAGTTTCACGAAACCTCCAAATCGAATCAAAATCTTACTGCAATAGAACGCGGAAAAGGCGGATTGAGAGGAAAAAACGGATTGAACCAAAGCAATTCAGGGTAAAATCGATTCAACCTGATAAAAAGAATTTGAAACACAGAGCAACAGAGCAACAGAGCAAAAATAAGGAAGAATTCGAGTTAAAACCAGAAAAAAATCATTCACCATATTGGTTATGCCTGTTGTTGATTTAACAATCTGATTTCTCTGTTACTCAGTTGCTCTGTGGTTCGTGAACTGCTGTTTTCAATAGCGTTAATTCTGATTCTACCTAGTTTTACTATTGGTTCCAAAGTTTTTCGTTATTAATCTGCCTTTATCCGTTCAATCCGCCTTTTCCGCGTTCTATTGCTTTTCGCAGTTAATCAATTGCCTGGCGCAGATCTTCAATCAGGTCATCGCAATCCTCGATCCCGACCGACAGGCGGAGCAGTACGTTATTAATTCCGAGTCTTGCTCGCAGCTTTGGAGGAATATCGGCGTGTGTCTGCACCTCCGGGAAGGTGATAAGGCTTTCGACTCCTCCCAGGCTTTCGGCAAACGAGATGAGTTTTGTCTTCATAAGAATCTGTTCAACAAGCTCATGTCTGTCAACCTCAAAAGCAAGCATGGCGCAAAAACCACGGGAGTCGCGAGCCATCAAATCGTGATCGGGATGATCTTTCAGACCTGGATAATATACTTTTGTTATGCGGGGGTGTCCTGCAAGCCACCTGGCAATGCGTCCCGCATTCTCCTGTTGCCTATCCATACGGATAGCAAGGGTTTTGATGCCGCGAGTTGTCAGCCAGGAATCCTGCGGCCCCAGGATGGCGCCGACGGAATTCTGGTGAAAATATACCAGTTCCGCCAAAGCCTGATCCTTGACGGTAAGCAGTCCGGCTACGGTGTCATTGTGTCCGGCCAGGTATTTTGTCGCGCTGTAGACAACGATATCAGCGCCCATATCGAGAGGACGAAACAGGTATGGTGTCAGGAAAGTGTTATCCGCAATCAGCAGCAGGTTCCTGCATTTACAGAGGGCTGAAACGGCCCGAAGGTCAGCAAATTTAAGAAGCGGATTAGTTAGTGTTTCGATAAAAATCGCTCTTGTTGTTGGCAGAATTGCCGCAGTCACTTCAGCAATGTTGCTGGTATCGACATAGCTGAAAGAGAGTCCGTACTGCGTAAAAATCTTGTCAAAAAGGCGACAGGTGCCGCCGTATAGATCTTCCGTCACTATCAGGTGATCCCCTGACTTGAAGAGCAGCAGCAGATTGGTAATCGCCGCCATTCCGGATGCGTAGGCGAAGCCGCGAGCAGCGCCATCAAGCCGAGCAATGCCGTCCTCCAGGGTCTGTCGGGTCGGGTTGCCGGAGCGGCTGTAATCATAACCGGTACTTTGACCAAGTCCAGGATGCCTGAAGGTGGCAGTCTGATAAATCGGCACGGTAACTGCGCCGGTTCTACTGTCCCATTCCAGTCCGATCTGTACCGCCTGAGTTGCAATGTTCATTGTCTCCCTCCAGAACATAAATCCCCTGCCAGTGTGCGGAAGAGGATCTGTTATCAGAGTAATGATTATCCCCGGTCGAGTATACACGACGATGGTAAAATTGAAAGTCATCATTGTAATGAAAATTGGCAATGATGAAAAAGCAAAAAAAAAGTACATTTTTTTTAGAATTTAGGGTAGAGTCTGAAAGTTAAAAATTGGTTCAATGACTTATAACCATCAGATTCGTATTCTCATAAATTGTCTTGGAGATTAAATTGGCCACTACCGATAAAAGTTTTATAGTATCCGTCTGGGATTTATTCTGTTCGCTTAAATTAACTCTTTCTCTTCTCATTTCACTTGCTTTGACGTCTATCATCGGTACTATTCTTCCCCAGGGCGCGCTGCCGCCGGAATATGTTGCTTCGATCAGTCCTGCCAAGCTGCAGATATATTCCAAGCTCGGTTTCTTTGACATGTACCACTCCTGGTGGTTCATTACCCTGCTGTATGTGTTCAGCCTGAATCTGGTTTCCTGCTCGATCAAGCGACTGCCGCACGTATTTAAATTCATCAGCGAACCGACTCTCGTTCTGGGGGATGGGGCGCGCAACTCGTTATCATTAAAAAATGAACTGAAGTTTTCCGGAGATACTGAGCAGTGGAAGGGGCGCGTAGCTGATTTTCTTGCGAAAGAGTTCTCTTCACCGGTTATTACAGAACATAGCGGTGATTATCATCTGTTTGCACAGAAAACAGCATGGTGTCGTCTTGGAGTGTATGTTGTCCATTTAAGCATTCTGGTCATTTTTATCGGAGCAATTATCGGCTCTCTGGCCGGATTCAAGGGCTTTGTCACCATTGTTGAGGGAACCAGCGTCACTGCCTTTGCAAAACAGAATGGGGAACAGATGCCGCTCGGATTTGAAGTGTTTTGTGAAAAATTCAGTGTGGATTTTTACCCCACCGGCGCGCCAAAAGAGTTCAAGAGCATTTTGACTGTTCTTGAAAACGGCAAACCGGTTCCCGGTTATTCAAGGGTAAGGGTCATTGTCAATGAACCGATGACTTATAAGGGGATAACGTTTTATCAATCCAGCTATGGCCAGGCCAGTGAAGGAAATGAGCACTTCATTTCAGTAACCCCGAGAAACGGCGGACCTGTTGAAAACCTGACTGTTACTGAGGGCGTTCCTGTTACCCTGAAGGATGGCACTAACTTCAAACTGCTGGAGGCAACGCAGGAGGTTAGTCAGTTCGTGCCCGGTTTTTCCGGTCCGGCAGTCCGCATTGAAGTGACCCCGAAAGGTGCGACTCCACTTACCTTCATCGCCTTTAAAAACTTCCCGGAAGTCAACGCCCAGCGCGGTGATGCCCTCATTTTTGGCTATGAAGGGTCTAGCGCCAAGCAGTATACCGGTCTGCAAGTCGCTAAAGACCCCGGTGTCTGGGTGGTATGGATTGGCTGTACACTTATGGTGATCGGTATTTTTGTCGCATTTTTTATGTCGCATAAACGGATCTGGGTTATTGTTTCAAAGGGGCATGCCCGTATGTACGGAAATGCCAGCAAGAACCAGGCTGCGTTTCAGATGCAGTTCGAAGATATTTCAGCAAAATTTCAGGAAATAAAAATCTAACGGAGGTTATCTGATTTATGAACAGCTCCATGCTTTTTAACGTAACAACCTTTGCATATCTGCTTTCGACGGTAGTGTTCTTTGCTTTTCTTGCCAGCAAGAACAAATCGGTAGGTCTGGCCGGGAGTTTAATTGCATATTTCGGTCTTGCAGCTCAAACCGTGGCTATAGCGCTGCGCTGGAAAGAGTCATATGACATGGGTGTCGGCCATGCGCCTATGTCCAATCTGTATGAATCGATCGTATTTTTTTCCTGGACGATAATCCTGCTGCTTGCCTACATTGACATTCGCTATAAATACCGGGTTATCGGTGCTTTTGTCGTGCCGTTTGCTCTGCTGAGCATGGCATGGGCGCAGCTTGGCATGAATACTGGCATCGAGCCGCTTGTGCCGGCGCTCCAGAGTAACTGGCTGCTGTACCACGTTATCACCTGTTTTCTCGGCTATGCCGCGTTTGCTGTAGCGTGTGCGATATCAATAATGTACCTGATTAAATCCGCCATAGAAGGTACCAGTACGTCGGCCCAGGCTGGCGGCATCTTGTCTCTTTTTCCACCGTTGAAGGTGCTGGATGACCTTAACTATCGTTCTATCATGATCGGGTTTCCACTGCTGACACTCGGTATTATTACCGGTGCGGCATGGGCCAATTATGCCTGGGGAACCTACTGGAGCTGGGATCCGAAGGAGACGTGGTCACTGATCGTCTGGTTTGTCTACGCAGCCTTTCTGCACGCCCGTATCACCAAAGGGTGGGTCGGTAAACGCGCAGCATGGATTTCAGTCATAGGGTTCGCTGCGACGCTCTTCTGCTATCTGGGGGTCAATCTGTTCCTCTCCGGTCTGCATAGTTACGGTAGTAGTTCAAAGTAGCTTACTCGATGCCGACATTCACAAGAGCTTAGAGTCACTTGAACTTCTGAGCTCTTGTGTTTAATCGAATTTTAATCATATAGATTTTCATCACCGGGCATGCCCGGTTTTTTTGTATAAAGGCTGCCATGTGCTCGTTTTCAATAATTATACCTGTCAAGCCGGGTGGCAAAGTTGCTGCTCTTGAACACCTTAAAACTATCATGCCGGAAGATTTGCCGTATGAGGTTCTGCTTGCTGAAGGCAATGCTCCGAGCCTGCAGCGCAACCGTGCCGCGCAGGAGGCTGCCGGTGATATATTGTATTTCCTTGACGATGATTCACTGATAGATCCTGAAAATTTTTCTCGCTGTTTCGTAGGAATGAATGACCCGTTGGTTGCAGTAGTTGGCGGCCCTTCAATTACACCCGCACATGATACGCCGCAGCAACTGTTATTCGGAGCCGCCCTCTCTTCAGCCTTTGGTTCCGGTGCGGTTCTCAACCGTTATCGATCAGATGGTCAGATTCGTGTGACTACTGATAAGGAGCTTATCCTCTGTAACCTCGCTGTTCGACGCACTGTTTTTATTGACTTGAACGGTTTTAACGAATGTTTGTATCCAAATGAAGAGAATGAATTTCTGGAAAGGGTCACGGAATCGGGTTATGTCCTGCTTCATGACCCATCCTTCTGTGTCTATCGGAGCCAACGACGAACCATTAAGGCGTTTGCTCGTCAGATTTTCGGATATGGGCGTGGTAGGGGGCAACAGAGTTTGATCACCTCGAAGTATCCGGTACACAGTTTCATACCACTGTTTTTTGTCATATATCTCGTGATTGCTTTGGCAGGCTCAAAGTATGTTTTACTGCTTGGGCCGCTCATGATATATCTGGCAGTAGCATTTTTCAGTGCCATTCGGATAGTTATCAGCAGCGGACGCCTGTTTTATCTGTTGCTGATCGGAATATATCCACTTATGCACGTTGCTAACGGGCTGGGTCTTTTTTGGGGATTACTGAGCGGAAAACCGCAACCGGTCTGTGACAGCTCTATTCTGATAACAAAAATCAAAAATTTCGGGGACGTTTTTCTCGAAAAAAATACGCAGAGAGCTTGACGATGCAGGCGGTCGATCTCTGTTTTCGCGACGTTCATGGAGAATAACGTGGAAGTAAGTATTGTCGTTCCGGTATATAACGAACGTGATAATGTCGAAGCACTCTATTCAGCGCTTAAATCAGCTCTGCAATCCATGAGCTGCTCGCATGAGATAATCATGGTTGATGATGGCTCTTCTGACGGCTCGTATACGGTGCTGTCGAGGCTGGCACATGAGGATGTCTCCCTGAAGATCATCAGATTCCGCAGAAACTTCGGGCAGACTGCCGCCATGTCAGCCGGCTTTGATTATGCGAAAGGTGATATCATTATTCCGATGGATGGGGATCTGCAGAATGATCCGGCAGACATACCTCGTCTGGTTGAAAAAATTCATGAAGGGTATGATGTCGTATCAGGGTGGCGTCGCGACCGTAAAGACACCTTTGTAACCCGCAAAATTCCATCACTGCTCGCCAATGCCCTTATCTCACGCCTCACAGGCGTACATCTGCACGACTACGGCTGCACACTCAAGGCGTACCGCAGGGAGGTACTTGACGGTATCAATCTGTATGGTGAAATGCACCGTTTTGTTCCGGCGCTGGCCTCCCAGTTCGGTGCCAAGGTAACCGAGTTGCCGGTCAATCATTTCCCACGTATGCATGGAGTCAGTAAGTACGGTATCTCCAGAACTCTCCGGGTTATTCTCGATTTGATGACGGTGAAGTTTCTGATGGCGTACTCAACCAAGCCGATTCAACTCTTCGGAAAGTGGGGTGTTTATACCATTCTGGCCGGTGCGGGAACCGGTACAATGACGCTCTACATGAAATTATTTGAAAATTTCAGCATGAATCGAAATCCTCTGCTGATTCTGACCGCATTTTTACTGTTTATGGGTGTTCAGTTTATTGTCCTCGGCTTGCTCGGTGAGCTTAATGCCAGAACATACTTTGAGTCGCAGGGCAAACCCATCTACGTCGTTAAAGACAGGATAAATTTTGGCTAAAGATGCTCTCCGCATCCTCATGATCGCCCCGACCCCCTATTTTTCAGACAGGGGGTGTCACGTCAGAATATATGAAGAGGCGCGGGCGTTGACGAAGCTGGGGCACGAAGTCTGTATTGTTACCTACCACCTGGGTCGTGATATGCACGGGGTGCGGGTTGAACGTACACCGCGCATTCCGTGGTACAACAAACTTGAAGCTGGCCCTTCCTGGCATAAACCGTATCTTGATATACTCCTGCTCTTTAAGTCACTCGCCGTGGCTCGCTTATTTCGGCCCCATCTCATTCACGCGCATCTTCACGAAGGAGCATTGATAGGTTCGGTTCTTAAGCTCCTTACCCGCAGACCGCTCCTCTTTGATTATCAGGGGAGCTTGACCGGAGAATCCATCAATCATGGCTTTGTAAATAAGAGATCACCACTCACACATATTTTTAAATGGTTCGAGCATGCTATTAACCGCATGGCTGATCTCATAATTACCAGCTCTGATCAGGGGCGACAGGAGCTTGTTACTGATGGGGGAATACCACCCGCAAGGGTAATCAATCTCATTGACGGCGTAGACACCGAGGTGTTCCGCCCATACCCACGAAGAGAAGTTCGCCGCGAGCTTGGTATATCCGATAATGTGAAGCTGGTTGTTTATCTGGGTCTGTTCAATCGCTACCAAGGGGTTGATCTGCTATTGGATGTGATTTCTCTGCTCAAGGGCAAATACACTGATATGCGCTTTCTGCTTATGGGATTTCCAGACGAGGAATACCGGAGAAAGGCGGTGGAGATGCGCATTGATGACGTAATTATTTTCACCGGACGCGTTCGATATGAGCGGGCAGCTTTTTTCCTAAGCGCCGGGGATCTTGCCGTTTCACCAAAATTGGCCCAAACAGAGGCCAACGGTAAGCTGTTCAACTATATGTCCTGCGGAGTGCCGACGGTAGCGTTCGACAGTCACATCAATCGTGAGATACTGGGTGAAGCCGGAATCTACGTAGAGCACGGAAACTGTGCTGCGTTGGCAGATGCCATTGTTGCTTCACTATGCGACGGTGAGGCTATGACATCTCTCTCTAAAAGAGTTAGAGAGAGAGCGATCAATATGCATTCCTGGAATAGCAGATCACTACAGTTGGAGTCGGTGTACAAAACGCTTTTGACAATGGAATGTAACACAGATTCTTGAAAAAAACGGCAGAGTGCTAAAAAACATTGACACCAATTATTCAATTTGCTATACAACGAAGCCTCGCAAGCGGGAATAACTCAGTGGTAGAGTGCAACCTTGCCAAGGTTGAAGTCGCGGGTCCGAATCCCGTTTCCCGCTCCAAAGAATTCAAGGAGTTAGCTAACAAGCTAACTCCTTTTTCTATGCCTTTTCCCCTCGATTGTGCAGTAATTGTGCAGTAACCTCAAAAAAGGCGCAGCCCCGGAAAATACAAGGTCGTAGAAAAGTGATGAAGAAAGCCGACAAGAGAAACTACCGGGAAGAGCCTCTGAACACTCTGGAAGCGTAAAATGAATGATGATTCCCTGCAACCGTGCACCGAATCAGCAGGAAACGTTAATGAGCTGATGGCATTGGCGCAGATGCGTATGCCGTACGGATCACACAAAGGCAAACTGCTAATCGACCTGCCGGAGCACTATGTCGTCTGGATGGCCGGTGAAGGCTTTCCGTCTGGAAAACTCGGGGAAATGCTGCGAACGGTGTACGATATCAAGGTTAATGGCTTGGAGTATCTCTTTAAGCCGTTGCGAACCAAGCGTTCATAACCAATCAGGACTCAAAAACATGTGCCTCATCGTCTTCGCACATAATTGCCACCCGGAGTACCAACTGATCCTCGGTGCAAACCGCGATGAATTCCGTGATCGCCCTGCCGACCCGGCGGGATTCTGGAGTGATGCTCTACACCTTTTGGCGGGACGTGACCGGCAGGCCGGTGGCACCTGGATGGGGGTAACGACTGCCGGAAAGTTTGCTGCCATTACCAATTACCGTGATCCCTGCCAGCAGATGGTTGATCCGCCGTCACGAGGGAAGCTGGTATCCGACTATTTACTGAATGAGAATTTGACTCCGGAAGATCATCAGGCAGCGCTGAATCGTGACGGGCAGCTTTACGATGGCTTCAATCTGCTCTACGGGACCATCGACAAGCTGTATTACTTCACCAACAGGGGTGGCTCATCCGGGCTGGTATCACCGGGTATCCACGGATTATCAAACCATCTGCTCGACACTCACTGGGCCAAGGTAACGGCTGCCACGTCGCGTCTTGATTCTATCGTGCAACACAGATCAATCGATCCGGAAGAAATGCTTGCGGCGTTGTCCGATCCCGTCCCGTTTGCTGATAACCTTTTACCAGAAACAGGTGTCGGCCTTGAGCGGGAACGGATGCTCTCGCCGCTTTTTATCGAGAACGAAGAATACGGCACCCGTTCATCTACCGTTATTCTGGTAAACAGAAACGGGCAGGTATCATTCACCGAGCGGGTCTTTGACTATCCATTAACAACCGTATCTACCCAAAACTTCAATTTTCAGATAAAATCAACCCCTCCACCGCCTCCCCTTAACAAGGGAGGTGCTTTTAAGTCTCCCCAGTAAAGGGGAGATTTAGAGGGGTTAGCCTTTAAGTCAAAAGACCAAGGCAGCATGGATGAAAAAATTTCGATCGGAGCGCATACAGTGAAAGCTGACACTATTTCTATAAGCTCGAAATCATACTGGATCTTTGACCTTGACGGTACTCTGACGGAGTCAATACACGACTTTGACTACATCTGCAGCGAACTCGACATCCCCCGTGTCGCCGACCTCCTCAGCTATCTCGACGGTCTCCCTGAAGCAGAGGCATCTCTCCGCCGCACCCGTCTGCATGAGATCGAGATGGATCTAGCGCGCAAGGCCGTCCCGTCAACCGGTGCAGTAGAGACGCTCACGCACCTCCACCAGTCAGGGGCGCATCTCGGAATCCTGACCCGAAACGACCGGAAGATTGCGCTGCTCACACTTGAAACGATTGGAGCCGGCCATTATTTTGCGGGCGAGAACATTTTGGGCCGCTCCGAGGTTTCGCCAAAACCGGATCCGGCCGGCATTCACCACCTTTTATCTGTATGGGGAGCCGACCCGGCAGATGCAGTAATGGTCGGGGACTACCTCTTTGACCTGCAGGCCGGTCGTGCAGCAGGGGTCACAACGATACATGTAGGCAGACCGGATGGCAAAGCCTGGCCTGAGTTCACTGATCTTGCAGTAGGATCACTGCACGAGCTGACTTTCTATTTTCAGCGGCAATAGTGTGTAACCTCAGACCGAGCATAGTATATCCACGCAGGAGCAAAGCAGACCATGAAAGTAATGATTGATTTGTGTATCGTGTACGAGATGGGTGCCCCGCGTGCGAGAGAAGCTTTGATATTCACCACCTTGTGCCGCTTTGTACGTGGGCTGCTCCTCCTCGGCGGAGTGATGGCGCTCATCTCCTGCAGCAGGACGCCACAGATTGCAAAACTTCCATCCGACGGGGTGATCCTGGCTTTTGGTGACAGCCTTACCTTCGGCACCGGGGCTGCCCCGACCGAGAGCTATCCGAGCGTCCTGGAGAAGCGCATCGGCAGGCGCATCGTAAATGCGGGCATACCGGGGGAAGTGACGGCAGAGGGGAGAGCCCGCCTTGCCACCGTGCTTGATGAGCATAATCCGAAATTGATGCTCCTTTGTCTCGGCGGCAACGATTTCCTACGGCATCAGGACGAAGCCCAGACGACCGAGAACCTGAAAGCCATGATCTCTCTGGCCCAAAGCCGTGGCGTCAGCGTTGTGCTCATCGGTGTTCCCAGACTCGGCTTAGGGCTGGAAGTGCCAAAGCTCTACGGGGAGATCGCGAAGGAGTTCGCTATCCCGCTGGAAGGGAAAACGTTGAAGCAGATTCTCTCCAAAGGCAGCCTGAAGTCAGACGCGATTCATCCCAATGCCGCTGGATACACCATTCTCGCGGAGGCGGTGGCACATCTGCTGCTTGACGCCGGAGCCTTGTAGAGGCTAGCACAATCACTTCAGCATGCACCGTCAGGGCATCCAGTTTTCAGCGACGTAAAGGCTGGATTCCGACCAGAAGCCTGCCGGAATGACAGCAGCGGTGAAATAGAACTATACTTTACGAGGTCTAATTTTGAGCTTTTAGTAGGCCGGTTCAAGCGAAGCGGAACCGGCGTTTTCTGCCATCGCCAGCATTGCTGCCGGATGCGCTACGCTTCATCCGGCCTACAACTGCAAATACTCAATTTCATGCCGTGCAAAGTATAATCAGAACAGGAGGTTTCGTATGTCCATCATCGTC
This sequence comes from uncultured Geobacter sp., assembly GCA_964418315.1. Taxonomy (GTDB): domain Bacteria; phylum Desulfobacterota; class Desulfuromonadia; order Geobacterales; family Pseudopelobacteraceae; genus JACRCG01. Next base: position 15,840 of record CAYQMO010000033.1, read on the forward strand.
AAAGCATCAGACTTGAAATTCAGATACCCGCGAGACGTTGCCAATAGGGATCGGGCAGGGTATGTTTGAGGCGGTAGGTGATATCTGGAACTATGCTGATAGCGCTGTTATTGTCATCACAACCAATGGTTCTCTCACACGGGATGGACGGGCGATCTTTGGCAGGGGGGTGGCACGACAGGCTGCCGGGAAATATCCCGATCTTGCTCGCAAATTAGGCAGCCTGCTCAAAAATGAGGGGAATCAAGTTTTTGATCTCGGCAACGGCATTGTAAGTTTTCCGGTAGAAGAGACTCCCTGGTCGCTCCCTGA
>CAYQMO010000033.1:16161-21017 GCA_964418315.1 uncultured Geobacter sp.
TGCGCATTATCTCCCGTTCAGCTCAGGAACTGCGGCAACTTGCAGATTATTCCGGCTGGCGGAAAGTTATTGTTCCCCGCCCCGGCTGCGGTGGTGGGGGTCTTGCTTGGGAGGATGTACGGCCGCTTCTTTCTCTCTGGCTTGACGAGCGGTTTGTTGTCATAACAGATGTTCATACCTACTGAAAATGGCTTTATAGCAAAATCTGGACAAACCACCGCTGACGCACGAATCTACAGAGCCCTACTGTCAATCCAATGAAGTGCTACCGGGGGGGACGTTCCTGCTTTAGTGCTTTAAGCAATCCAGCCACCTTCTCCGGATCGTACTCTTGCCCATCGTCGAGGAAAATATCGGAGCGCTCTATCCCTCTCACCATGACGTGTTGCAAGAAGCCGGGAATGTCTATTCTGGAATGTATTGGCATGTCCTGAACATTAGCAAGGAATGTCTGCTAATGCACTAAAGCAGGAACGTCCCCCAATGTTCCGGCCTCATACGTCTGACAGGCGCGGTCAGTATATCTATCGCTTTAAATGTGAGTGCTATTGAATGTGCGCTGGGCCTCTGGTATGATTTCCTTTATGGAAACTTTTGAACTCCGCAGACCTGCCAGGTTTTGAAAACCTGGCAGGTCTACCGCTCCCGCTAGAAGGGAGTATTTATTCATGCTGCGGATAATAAGAGAGAGATTCAGAGGCGGTAATAGTGCATTATTTCACTGATAAAAAAGAACCTGATTCGTTTGAATCTTCCGCTAAAAAAGTTGTCATCCCCGAATGCCTTTATCGGGGATCCAGATTTCAAGGACTTTAAAGACTGGATTCCAGTATACTACCTTGGGAATGACAGGATATGAAACAAGTGTCATCTTGATTGCGACTGAGAATTTAGGGGGGGGACATGAACAAGCTGAAAGCACCGAAGCGAGTTATCCGTGACTGGAAAGACATTGAGGAGCAAGCGCGTAAGCTCGTATTGACGTACAGCAAGCATTCACGCGAACAAGCGGTTAGCAAGCTGTTTGTAAATGCGTTTTTGTCTATGTTTGGATTTAGCGCCATCGAGGTCGGAAGTTTTGAACATCATGTAGCGAAACTTGGTGACAAATCAGGATTTATTGATTGTTTCATTCCCGGCAAGCTCCTTATTGAATTCAAGTCGCGCGGCAAAGACCTTGATAAAGCACTGTCGCAGGGGCTTGATTATTTAGGTGGCCTTGCCAAAGAAGAAATGCCGCGTTACGTTTTTATCTGCGACTTTGGGCGGTTTCGCCTGCATGACCTTCTGGATAGTACAAAGGACGTTGAATTTACGCTCGAAGAGCTACCAAAACAGGTAAAGCTATTCAAGTTTCTACTTGGTGAAGAATCGGAACTGACAGCGCCTGAGCAGAGTGTTGATGTAAAAGCCTCATACCTCATGGGGCGGTTGCATGACAGCATCAGAAAAGACGGATACACCGGCCATGAACTGGAGGTTTTGCTTGTCCGTCTGCTGTTTTGCCTGTTTGCTGAAGACACCGGAATATTCGAGAATAACGCCTTTCAGAAGCTGATTGAGCAACGCACCGGCGATGACCCTTCGTCTATGTTTTCGCTCTTTGCCCGACTGTTCGCTATCCTCAACACCAAAGAAGATAAGCGTAGCAAAAACACCGCTGAATATCTTGCTGAATTCCCATATATCAACGGTAAGCTCTTTGAAGAACATTTCCCATTGCCGGACAGCACAAGAGAAATGCGGGATGCTCTTCTAAAATGTTGCGAACTGGACTGGAGCGAGATTTCACCGGCTATTTTTGGCTCCATGTTTCAGACTATCATGGAAGAAGGCGAAGGTAACAGACGGCGTGAGCAAGGGGCGCATTATACCTCTGAAACCAATATACTGAAATTGATACGTCCGCTGTTTCTTGATGATCTGGAAAAAGAGTTCGCCGCTTGTGGAAAGAACAAGGCTAAGCTCGAAACATTCCACGACAAGCTGTCAACACTCAAATTCCTTGACCCGGCTTGCGGTTGTGGCAATTTTCTTGTCGTGGCGTATCGGGAAATCAGGCGGCTTGAATTGAAAGTTCTTGACCTGTTACATCCTCCGGTAAACAAGCAGGGATTCCGGCAAATGGGGCTTGGTCTTGCCGAGATTGTAAGGGTGAACGTAGACCAGTTTTACGGCATTGCGGTTGAAGAGTTCCCCGCGCAGATCGCCCAGGTTGCCTTATGGCTTGTTGATCATCAGGTAAACATGGAAGTAAGCAAGCTGTTTTGCCAGACGTTCAAGCGGATACCGCTCGACAAGTCCCCTTCCATAACTTGCGGGAACGCTCTTAAAGCACCGTGGCCTGCCGCTGATTACATCATGGGAAATCCGCCTTTTATCGGGCATCAATGGCGGGATGTTCATCAAATGGATGATATGGAAAGGATATGGGGCAAAGACGGCAAATTCGGGAGGCTTGATTATGTGACCTGCTGGCACAGGAAAGCTACTGATTACATGGTATCGAATCCAAAGACCAAAACGGCCTTCGTCTCCACCAATAGTATTTGTCAGGGTGAGCAGGTCGGCACACTTTGGGAATGGATGCTGGCGCAAGGGGTAATGATTCATTTCGCACACCGGACTTTCCAATGGTACAACGAGGCAAGGGGCAAGGCTGCGGTACATTGCATTATCGTTGGCTTTGGTGTTGCGGATACGAAGGACAAGACCATCTTTGAGTATGACAGTATCAAAGGCGAACCTCGGGCGGTAAAGGCCAACAATATTAATCCATATCTGGTTGACGCACCAAATGTGATACTGCCGTCAAGAACGAAAACACCGGAAGGGTTGCCACAGCTTATCAAGGGGAGTCAGCCTACAGACGGCGGGCACCTGATAATGACCGATGAGCAAAAAGCGGCACTGTTGGCAAAAGAGCCGAATGCCAAAAAGTGGATCAAGAAATATATCGGCGGGGAAGAGCTGATAAATGGCGGTCAGCGGTGGTGTTTGTGGTTGAAAGGCATTGAACCGGATGAGCTGAAGAAGCTGCCGGAGGTTATGAAGCGGGTGGCGTTGGTAGCAGATAACAGAAAGAAAAGTCCAACTTTGAGTGTACGGGAATTTGCCGCTTATCCGATGTTGTTCACTCAGGATCGGCAACCAAATTCTGACTATCTAGCCATGCCAGAGGTGTCATCAGAAACCAGAAAATTTATTCCTATTGGTTTTTTGCCATCATCAACCATTGCAAGTAACCAACTGCGCGTTGCAAAAGGAGCAACGCTCTATCATTTCGCCATTATGTGCAGTTGCATGCATAATGCCTGGGTGCGAATTGTTTGTGGACGAATGAAAAGTGATTACCGCTATGAACCTGGTATCTACAACAACTTCCCCTGGCCGCAATCCGTTTCAGAAAAACAGCACAAGAGCGTGATGGAGAAGGCGCAAAAAGTGCTTGATGCCCGTGCCGCTCATCCCAAAAGTACCCTTGCCGATCTGTATGCCCCTACTTCAATGCCGAAGGATTTGATTGATGCGCACAAGGATTTGGACAAGGCTGTTGATGCTGCTTACGGCTATACAGGCGGCAAGGATGACACAGCGCGGGTTGCTTATCTGTTCGGGCTTTATGGGGAGTTGGTGAAGTAAATAACCTTGCGTTTACTGAGGTGAAAAAAAGAGATGATAGAACATACCAGGATACAAACGATTTATCAAAGTGGAATGCCTGCGTTTGTGGTGTTGCCGTTTGCTGATTTTGCCCGTGAGCATCCGCAAGAGGCGGCGATCATTACACCCAAGAAACCACGCATACCCAATGGTGATTATATCTTGTTGGATTGCATATAAAAACAAAGCTTGCTGCCGTTTTGGGGATAACAGTTGAACAGATGTAAGTTTCTTGCATCGGTAATATTTGCGCCGTTGCTGGTTGCATTTTTTACCTTGTTACGCAGACCTGCCAGGTTTTGAAAACCTGGCAGGTCTACTAGTCCCAGCTTGCAGGCTTTGATGTCAAGCTGGAGCTTGCCATTCCAGTGCGTTACCAAGCTGGTGCTTGGTAACGAGAGGGAAAGTTTGTGGTTAATAAAGATTGACATCGCTAACCTTTTGCAGTGATAGTGTGATTACATTGTGAATACATATTTGGGGGTTTTTTTATGTTGGCTCATGTAATATCAATTGGAAATTCCAGGGGGATACGCCTGCCAGCCAGTATGCTGCGTCAATACAATATCAGTGAAGAGGTTGAGCTGTTACCCGGTAAGGGTGAAATCATTATAAGGCCAGTAGCTAGAAAACCTCGTGAAGGCTGGAACGAAGCTTTTGCCGCCATGCATACCCGTGGTGAAGATGAATTGTTGATTGATGATGCTCTGGATCTGGAGGCTTGGGAGTGGAAATAGTTCAGTACAATGTTTATTTAATCAATCTTGACCCTACGGTTGGTCATGAATTTAAGAAAACTCGCCCGTGCCTCGTTATTTCTCCACCTGAACTTAATAGAAGCCTTAAAACCGTCATGATTGCACCTATGACAACCAAATCACATGAATATCCAAGCAGGGTTCGCTTTCGATTTCAAGGCAAGCAGGCATGGATTATCCTAGACCAGATACGAACAGTAGATAGGGGACGACTGATCAAGGAACTTGGCAAGCTGGACGCGCGGCATATCCGTAAGGTGAAAGATGTCATCAGAGAAATGTTGGTGGAATGAGCAATGGAGTCCTGCAAAGGTTTGATTAAGGCATGGGACAAACAATTCCGGCACATAGCGAAGTTTGGGAACCCAAAGGGGACTCTATTATCTATTTATCTATTGCTCTCAGAATTTGTTTGTTCCGCATTCCCACGCGAAG
>CAYQMO010000033.1:21117-24533 GCA_964418315.1 uncultured Geobacter sp.
TATTTATCTATTGCTCTCAGAATTTGTTTGTTCCGCATTCCCACGCGAAGTGTAACGCATGGCGGATTGTTGAAGTACAGTGATTCAAATCCCCGTAATCAGAAAGTCGAGAGCCGCAACAATTTCGTTACGGTTCTCTTTTATTGAACAGACTTTTTTCCCGAGGCTTTTGACAGAAACTCCCGCAATCTCGGCAGTGGACATGAGGAACATGTTTTCACCGATTCTGAACGCCGGGTTTAGCTGTCGCCCAGGTTTAGGCATAGCAGCAGAGGCTACCAGTGGAACAACCACCCTGGTGGCTAGGTTGTCAAGCAGGTCTGTCTGAACATCAAGCAGATAGGGAATCGACTTTAGTGACGCGTGATTCGGGTTTTCATATACGTCGAATTGTGCCATCAGAAACTCCTCAACCCATCGCTGAAGACGCCGTTTTTCTCAATTCTGGCATTATAGTCATTGATTGCTTCGGCATTTTCAAGACGCCAGGCTTCTCGCTCTTGCTCGCGTAAAATCTCTGTCAGGCGCTCTTCAAGAGTTCTGGAGAGGTTGATTTTGCAGGCGCGGGCACGACGCAACAAATCGCTATTAATGCTCAGGTTTGTGGATTTTTTTTGCGGTATAACTTGTAAAGCTGCTGATGGCATACATACTCCTGACACGCATTATTTATGCGCACAGCATACCCTGCATAAATCATAATGTAAACTGAAAACCCTCGAAAAAAAGGATATCCCATGAACAGGGGAATCAAAAGTGGGCGCTGTTATCTATTTATCTATTGCTCTCAGAATTTGTTTGTTCCGCATTCCCACGCGAAGTGTAAGCGTGAGAGAGATAAAGGTGAACGGCTTGGAGTATCTGTTTGAACCATTGCGAAAGATATCAGACAATTCCGGCAGGGGACGGTTGGTTCCGTAATACATCAACCCGCTTCTGCATAATATACGAAGGCCGATTCGCTGTCGGTATTGTCTCCAGCTTCTCCTGATCAATCCCCAACTCTCGTGTGTTCATCGCAGCTATACGGACAGCATCTTCCCATCCGGCAATCGGCTGATTACCATGTTTATCCGCAGCAGAAACCAGTGGTAGAATCTCAACTATCCCAGCCTTGATAGCCTGTTCTGCCATCCTGAGTTTTGTGGATTCCCGAAGTTCATCCCATTTGTTGGCTTTGCCATGCAGACTGCTGATCCATGCCAGTGCTTTACGATAAGTAGCAGGCAGACATAAGCGGTTGCAGAAATCTACGGCCATTTCAAAACCAGCATAATCGTGCCCGTGGTGTTTCGGATAGAGCGCGGGATTAGTGGCCAGCTTGCCGAGGTCGTGGAAGAAGGCGCAGAAGCGGGCAAGCGGGTCATCGGTTGTTGCCGCCACACGTTTCAGCACCTGGAGAGAGTGAGTAAAGAGATCGCCTTCCGGATGATGCTCCAGTGGCCCGGCGGGGATGTGCGGCATTTTGAAAAGTTCTGGCAGAAAAACCATGCCGACGCTGAACTCAATCATTTTCTCAAAGAATCGTTCCGGAGTTATTCCGGCCAGAGCCTTCAGCATCTCGTTACTGAACCTCTCTACCGGCATTGCGCAGAACGCAGCCGACCAGTCGTGCTGCTGAATCAGCAATTCAGTTTCCGGAGTCATCCGCCATCCTGAACATTCAAAACGGAAGGCGCGGAATATGCGGAGAGGGTCGTTACTGAATGTTTCGCCGCTGCATACCTGAAGTCTCATTACAGCCAGGTCGTCATAACCTTTCAGCAGGTCAATGATTGTGCCGTCCAGCATCATGGCAATTGCATTGATGGTGAAGTCACGACGTCGAAAGTCATCTCCCAGTTCATCCAAAGTATTGATACGGGTGACTTCAATCTTCCCGAAGGTATGGTGATGCTTGAAGTAGATAGTGGCAGAACTGCTTGCTTCCACCAACCGGAAGCCAAGTGCAAGAAGATCGTCATGGGGGAGGGCAGCGACAAGATCAATATCCTGGCTCTCTTTGCCCAGCAGCATATCCCGAACAGTACCGCCAACCAGAACAATCCGTCTGTGGAATTCTGTAGGGAACAGATTATGAATAAAGGTGATTATTTCTCTCATTCAGGTTTATGCCGTTTTAAGATGTTAATCCACTCTTCCAACGCCAGCAACGCCCGCTCCGCTAATTTCTGCCGCCGCTCTTTCTTCTTTATCCTTCCCGGCAATTCCGGAAAAAGGCCGTAATTGACATTCATCGGTTGGAAATGTTTCACATCGGCATTGGTAATGTGCTGCATCAATGCGCCAAGAGCGGTCTCAGGCGACGGCACAGGAATCGGTCGATCCTGAACGAGATGAGCGGCGGCGATACCGGCAAGAAAACCGCTGGCGGCCGATTCTACATACCCTTCCACACCGGTGATCTGTCCTGCGAAAAATATTCGCGGATCGCTTTTCAGGCGCTGACTTATATCCAGCAGAGCCGGAGAGTTGATAAACGTATTTCGATGCATGGAGCCGAGACGCACAAATTCGGCGCTCTCCAGTCCCGGGATCATGCGGAACACCCGCCGCTGTTCCGGCCAGGTCAGCTTGGTTTGAAAACCGACCAGGTTATACATGGTTTTCTCACGATTTTCGGCGCGGAGCTGAATAACGGCGTGAGCCTCATGCCCGGTGTGGCTGTTGATCAGACCGACCGGCTTCATCGGACCAAAGCGCAGGGTTTCGACACCGCGTGAGGCTAGTTCCTCAACCGGCATGCACCCTTCAAAGTGAACTACTTTTTCAAAGTCGCGCGCCGGAACCTTCTCGCCACGATTCAGTTCATCGATAAACGCCAGATATTCCTCTTCATTGAGCGGGCAGTTGAGGTAATCGTCACCATCCCCTTTCCCGTAGCGCGACGCAGCAAAGACTTTTGTCATATCGAGCGAATCGGCGGTGACAATCGGCGCGATTGCGTCATAGAAGTAGAGCCGGTCACCGGTCAGCCGAGACAGGGAAGCGGCCAGAGCATCACTGGTGAGCGGACCGGAGGCGATAATAACGACACCTTCAGCCGGAATGTCTGTAGATTCACCCCGCTCAATCCGGATCTGCGGATGAGATTCTATCCTGGCGGTAACGTAGGCAGAGAAGAGCTGACGGTCAACCGCAAGAGCCCCCCCGGCCGGAACCGCAGTAGCCTCAGCCGCCTCCATCGTCAAAGAGCCGCAACGCCGCAACTCCTCTTTCAGCAGCCCCACGGCATTGTCAAGTGAGATCCCGCGCAGGGAATTGGAGCAGACCAGCTCCGCCAGACCGGGCAGTTCGTGAGCGGGGGAGAAACGGAGCGGTTTCATTTCATGGAGGATAACGGAGACTCCGCGTTGTGCGGCCTGCCAGGCTGCCTCGCAGCCGGCAAGACCTCCGCCGATGATGGTGATGAGGTT
>CAYQMO010000034.1:0-23790 GCA_964418315.1 uncultured Geobacter sp.
ATACAAACAAAAATGCCAAAGCGGCAAACAGACGAACAACATACTCAAATCAATTCTCACTGTCAATAACTATTTTCAAAATAGATAATCTTTTTTTGAAATAAAGGATTATTGGGAAGAGTTCGTCAGTAAACATGGCAAACTTACTCCACCGTGACACTCTTGGCGAGATTCCTCGGCTGATCGACATCGGTTCCCTTCAATACTGCAATGTGGTACGCCAGAAGCTGCAGCGGCACCGAAAGCAGCAACGGATCAAGGTCTTCATCAAGATGCGGAATTTCGATGGTTGTCTCCACTCGCGCGTGCATATCTTCCTCACCGGCAGAACAGATGGCAATCACCCGACCGCTCCGGGCTATCACCTCCTCCATATTGGAAAGTGTTTTTTCGTAAGTGCTCCCTTTGGGTAGCAGGACAACGACCGGCACATCTTCATCAATCAGGGCGATTGGTCCGTGTTTCATCTCTCCAGCCGGGTACCCTTCCGCGTGGATATAGGAAATTTCCTTTAGTTTGAGCGCACCTTCGAGGGCGATCGGAAAGTTTTTCCCCCGGCCGAGATAGAGAAAATCACGAGCGTTCATAAATTTTTTTGCCACTTTTTCCAAATATTCGTTCAGTTTCAAAGCCTCTTCGAGCAAGCCGGGAACTTTATTGAGCGCCTCAATCATCCGCTGACCATGAGCAACGTCAATCGAGCAGTTGGCACGCCCCAAACGGATCGTAAATAGATACAGGGCGGTCAACTGGGTAACGAACGCCTTTGTCGAAGCAACGCCGATCTCCGGGCCGGCGTGGGTATAAATTACACCTGATGACTCCCTTGCTATAGAGGAATCAACCACGTTGCAGATAGCAATATTAATGGCTCCCCGAGATTTTGCTTCGCGAAGAGCCGCCAAAGTATCCGCCGTTTCGCCCGATTGCGAGATGACGATCGCCAACGTACTTTCATTGACAACCGGATTGCGATAGCGAAATTCTGATGCTATGTCGACCTCCACCGGAATACGGCATAGCCCTTCAATATAGAGCTTGCCGACCAGGGCAGCATGCCAGGACGTACCACAGGCGATAATGACAATACGCTTTATCGCGGCCAGTTGACGATCACTGAAATGAAGATCTTCAAGGTAGACGTCACCCTCTCCTTCCAGCAGTCGACCGGCAATTGTGTCGCGTACGGCACGCGGCTGTTCGTAAATTTCCTTCAGCATGAAATGCCGATACCCCCCTTTTTCCGCCATCATGGGGGACCAGTCGATATGACGCGACTTTTTATCCAGTGCGGCACCGGCAATAGTAGAAAAACTAGCCCCCCCTTTCCGTAAAACAACCAGCTCGCCATCATCCATGAACACCATGTCGCGGGTATAAGCCAAAATAGGTGGAATGTCAGATGCAACGAAGAACTCCTCCTGACCGAGTCCGACAACCATCGGAGAACCGAGCTTTGCTGCGATCAAGCAGTCAGGATCCTTTTCATTGAGGATGCAAACTGCAAACGCCCCACGCAATTGAGCCAATGACGTTCTTACGGCCTTTTCAAAAACAGGCTCCGAGTTGAATGCTTCTTCTATAAGATGAGCAATAACCTCTGTATCAGTTTCACTCTTAAAAGTATGACCCGCCTTCTTCAGAAGCTCTTTCAACTGTAGATAATTCTCTATGATGCCGTTGTGTACGACAATCACAGACCCGGCTTTATGCGGATGGGCATTAATTTCCGAAGGTCTGCCATGCGTCGCCCAGCGGGTATGACCAATACCAACTGTTCCCGAAAGAGGGTCATCCCTGAGGATATTTTCAAGATTAACCAGCTTCCCCTCACTTCTGCGCGTGGCTGACTCACTATTTGACAGCGTGGCGATCCCGGCTGAATCATAACCTCGATATTCAAGTTTTTTAAGGCCTTCCAGAATAATCGCGGTTGCCTGCTGCCCGCCAATGTATCCAACAATACCGCACATATACATCTCCTCAAAGACAGAAATTAAAAATATGATCCGAGATAAGTAGTATCATATTTCACGGATTAACCGCACTTTTTTTATGTAAATATTAAATACTCTCCTGGTCAGCGACTTTTCCTCACACCTGAATATGTTTGAATTCCTGAATTGATATGCTATTTTGCAGCAGCAGGAGAGCAAAGGCTGCAGTGCTCCCACTCAAGATCATCAGGAAGGCTTTAAGTTATCATGGACAAAAAAATACCTTCTCGTGCTACAAACAACGGCATCTGGTCAACATTCCTTTTGTTTACTGTGACTCTAACCGTTGTTGTTCTTCTTGGCATTTCCGGCTATGTGTTTTATCTCATGGCTAAACTTCCCCGGGTCGATCGGCTGACCGATTATAAACCACCTATTGTTTCGCAGGTTTTTGGTGATGATGGTACCCTGGTTGGAGAATTTTACCTGGAACGCAGAATCGTCGTACCGGTTAACAAGATGCCGCGCAAATTGATTCAGGCTTTTGTTTCGGCAGAAGATTCCAATTTTTATTTCCATAAAGGAATTGACTATCTTGGCATAATACGGGCCGCCTTTAAAAACATAATTTCCATGAGTAAAAAAGAGGGCGCTTCGACAATCACCCAGCAGGTGGCGAAATCAATGCTGCTGTCACCGGAGAAAAAGTTTTCACGTAAAATCAAGGAGGCCATCCTTGCCAAAAGGATGGAAGAACGGCTCTCTAAAGACGAAATTCTCTATCTCTACTTGAACCAGATTTATCTCGGTAGCGGTTCATACGGTGTCCAGGCTGCATCTGAAAACTACTTCGGCAAGAATGTAGAGCAACTAAACCTGGCGGAAATTGCTATGCTTGCCGGTCTGCCGAAAGCTCCTAACACCTATTCTCCGATCAAGCATCTTGATAAAGCTCGCGAACGCCAGAGGTATGTCCTTGAGCGTATGGCCACAGAGGGCTACATTACGCCGGTTGAGGCTGAGCACGCCAGAAACACCCCAATTGTTCTGCAACCGATGAAAAAAGTTAATAATGAGGAGTCCGCGTATTTTCTTGAGTTTTTGCGAATCCAACTGGATAAGAAATACGGTGAGGATCAGCTTTACAAAGGCGGATTGAAGATCTATACCACCATGAATGCCGGCATGCAGCGGGCGGCGTATGAATCTCTCCGCAAGGGGCTAAAAGAGGTTGACAAACGCCAGGGTTTCCGCGGACCAACGAAATACCTGGGTGAGTCGGAAGTAGAGAGTTTCTGCAGTAAAGTGGAGGATACTGTTGACTCCGCCACACTTAAAAGCGGTGAAACCTATCAAGGCGTTGTGGTCGGATTCAATCCAGGGAAGGGTGATGCACTAGTCAGAGTTGGAGGGCGCAACGGAATTCTAGCCCGTAAAGACATGGCCTGGGCAGGCAAAGTCAACATGATAAACCGATACGGTAAACCTGAGAAAGGGCAAAAGGGGCTGACTCTCGGGTCGGTTATTGAGGTGTCAGTAGTTTCTCCGGAAACAGACAAGGAAGGCGCCCAGTTTGCCCTTGACCAGACACCGGAAGTACAGGCAGCGCTGGTAGCTATTGATCCTCGCAGCGGCGCTGTAAAAGCTATGGTCGGTGGTTACGACTTTAAAAAAAGTCAGTTTAACCGTTCCATACAGGCAAAACGCAACGCCGGTTCGGCATTCAAGCCGATAATCTATGCGGCTGCTCTTGACAAAGGCTTAACACCGGCAACGATCATCGAAGATGCACCTGTCGAATACCCGGATGGAGCCGGCGGCCTCTGGAAACCCCAGAACTATGATCACGAATTCCGCGGCCCGGTGACCATGCGTGAGGCGCTTACTTATTCCATAAACATTGTCAGCGTGAAGATTATGGAACAGATCGGCGCGCAATACGCAGCAGAATACGCAACAAAACTTGGCTTTACAACACCGATACCGGCCAACCTGGCTCTGGCACTCGGGGCAGCGTCAGTTTCCCCCTTTGAAATGACATCCGCATATACTGTTTTTGCAAACAAAGGGGTACTAACACCGCAATATTACATAACTCGAGTAACCGACACCGATGGTACCACTCTTGAGACACCTCCCACCCCCGTGCCTGTTCCGGTAATTTCTCCCGAGACCGCGTATGTCATAACAAATCTCATGCAGAGCGTCGTCTCAAGTGGTACCGGCCATCGTGCGTCCATCATCGGCAGACCGGTGGCGGGAAAGACCGGCACAACAAACGGTGCCAAGGACGCCTGGTTTATCGGCTATATTCCGCAATTAGTAACAGGAGTGTGGGTCGGTTATGACCAGGAGCGTTCGTTGGGGGCAGGTGGGAGTGGTGGCCAGGCTGCAGCACCGATCTGGGGTGACTTCATGCAGAAAGCAATTTTATCTCTGCCTGCAGAAGATTTTACGGCACCGGAAAATATTTCGTTTGTCCTGATCAACCCTCGCAGCGGTAATCTCGCGAAAGATGGTTCAGCCGGTGCGGTAATGGAATGTTTTATCAAGGGGACGGAACCAACGTCGTATGATTGAAGCCTTATAACGAAATATCTTCAGCAACACCTCGTTTTTGCTGCAGTACAGATTTAAATTTCCCCCAGTCCACCAGCTTGGAAAGCTTCTGCTTCTCCACCAGTTGGCGGGCTTCTGCAACTAGGTCGGCACTTTTTTTATAGACATCATTATGCACCTCCAAAAAAACCCGTCTATTATCAGTCACCGCCAGCTTGACCGGCTTATACACAATCTCACCCCTGGTGTTCAACTTTATCAGCGGATATAATTCTTCCATCTGATCGGGAGAAATTCTGATACAGCCATGACTGGAAAAACTGTATATAGACGACGGCTTGATTGTGCTATGGATCAAAATGCCGGGAATTGAGGTTTTAATGGCATATTTTCCAAGGGGATTCTCCGGTCCGGGGGGGACAGAGGCAACAACCTCCTTACCATTTTCTTCCATTTCCGTCTGAATGGATGGTGGAACGGTCCAGGTCGGATCTTTTACTTTACCGGTAATTTTGAATTTCCCTACCGGAGTTTGCCACACGTATTTTTCATTATTTGTCACCGATCCCACCGCTACGGGTAGTGACGTGACAAGAGCCCCACGCTGGAAATAATACAGGGTCCGGTCAGCAATATTAATTACAATGCCGTCCCGCATCTGTTGCGGAATTATTTTACGATTATCATACGCGAGCTTTTGCCCAATTTTAAGATACGCCTTTGGGTCAAGCCCATTAACGTGAATCAGATGCTGCCGGGTGACCCCAAGTTTTGCGGCGACAAGCCGAACCGTATCGGATTTAACAACCGTGTAAACACCCTTGGTACCAACTATTTTATCTGTCACAGGTTCTGCCGGCATTCCCGCTACGGCGGTTTCACCAGATGGGGGTTGGTCTTTTGGGGGGCGCTGATCAGCAAGATCAGCCGATGGTGCCGCTTCGAGTCTATTAATCATTGAATCAATAATTTGCGATTTTTGAAGCGCCAGCAGGTAATATTTGTCGGCAGTATCAAAGTTCTCATTCAAAAAATAGAGTTGGGCGAGCTCAAAGACGAGTTCCAGAGCTTTCATATCATCTGAAAACTTCTGGGCGGCAACATTTTGTTGCAGGCGCACTACAGCGGATTCCGCATCCTCCCTGACATCAGCATACGCCGGATGTGCATACAAAAGAATGGATGCAAATAGGAGGATAGACAAGCGGACTGAGTATGTTAGGTAATATTCCATAGCGGCGTTTTTGTACCGTATCATTGGCAACAATTGCAAACATATAATAACTGGATCACCATGACAAGTTTTGTCAAGGGGTAAAATGGAGATTTTCCATAACCTTCCGAATGCTCAACGCCTTGGAGGTTCGTCCAGCCGTTTTTACTGAAATAGACCTAATGCCAGGAACCATCGGTTCCGGATAATTTTTGAAGTCAGTCGGAAATTGTCAATTTCGTCTCAAAAATAGTTTGAAATATAGGCTCAAACATCTTTTCAAAACCTGAAATTAGGTATATACTTCCACCTCTGTCCGGTTAATAGTTGAATAAATTCAGATGTTTATATTTGGGTTGCGTGGCACAGCGCGCCACAACTGTATTCCCACGCAGCGCGCTCGTCGTTATACACGACCAAAAATTTGTACCGCAAGGAGCTTTAAATGGACGACCAGATTACAGGAAAAACATCCGCTGCCACGGTCAGCAGAGACGGTCTTCTGCAACGGTTAATCAAAAAATTGATGTTCGTCGATCTGCCGATAAGACAGAAGTTCCTGCTTTTTGCCCTGAGTACCTTTTTCTGGTTTCTCACAATTTCGGCTGTCGCAATTATCTTTTTTTCGATAATACATTATCAATATTATCAGATTTCTGAGTATATTTCACCCAATCGTCAGGCGATTGACTCCATAATTATCAAACTTGAAACCCTTGATCGCAGCATACCGACAAAGAATGAGTCAATAGCTATCAGTGGTTCTGTCGGTTTCCCAGTTTTCCGCAAACAGTTAGATGCAATCCGCTTAACACTCAACGAGCTTAGCCTGCGACAAACAAAAATGCAATCTGACAGAACTATTGTTGAACTGATCCTTCAGAATATGGCAAAACCAAACCCTGAGTGGCTGTTGTATATGCAGGAGATGTCGGCTCTTCTTGATCAAATAGAACAGTCACTGGGAGGGGTATCGCATAGACTGCAGAAGCCTGAGCCAGGCCAAAAAGAGTCGTCCGAGCTTAAAAATGCTGCGGCACCATTAGATGTTCATTCCAAGATTGCAGGAGCCATTGTTATCTCAAAAAAGTATCTCGAACAGCTCTCCTCCGGATACACAACCCTTAACAAAGAGATATACAGTAACATTAAAAGCCCTGTACACACTATCATCGTCCTGCTGATTGCTGCCTCCTTGCTGCTGGCTCTTTTTACCTACTGGATAATCGTAGCTTTCTACACCCCGATCAAGACTATCATCAACCAGATTGAATCATTAAGCACCGGCGATTTTGATGTAGCCAAAAAGGTTTCTATCAACTCCATGGACGAAATCGGAGAACTCTCTCACAATTTTAACTCTCTAACAGAGTCTCTTTACAGTATGACGATCTTTAAGAAAGTAATCGAGGAAGACACTTCGCTTGGAGATGTCTACCGCCGTCTTGGAAGGGTATTTTCTGAAAAATTTGGCATTGAGCAGTACATGATCTACGAGGCAAATATCCAGTTGAAAACAATGTCTGCCGCCTACCCGCCGCTTATCGGCGGTACAAAGCTCCACTGTCATGACGATATATTGACCGACTGTACTCTCTGTCGCGCTGTCAAGACAGGCCATACCATATCATCATTCCGATTCGAGGGTATCTGCCGCTATTTTAATTCGGAAGACGGAATCGGTCATTTCTGTATTCCGATGATGCTTGGTGGTACTGCGGGCGGCGTGGTGCAGTTCCGTTTTGCGATCACTGCAGATGATGCCTCTCTGTCAACAGAAGATGCCTCAAGACTTTACAAGGCTGAAACTTACATCGATCAGTCACTTTCGGTGCTTGAGGCCAAACGTTTGATGAAGACACTGCAAGACTCCGCTCTGGTCGATCCGATGACCGGTCTTTACAACCGCCGTTTCCTTCAGGAGCACACTCAGCAGATCATTAGCGCCGTACTTCGCCGTGGTAAACAGGTCGGTTTGCTGGTCTGCGACATAGACTATTTCAAGCAGGTGAACGACACTCATGGACACGACGTCGGCGACCAGATGCTGAAGGAAACCTCCAACATCCTGAAAAATGCGGTTCGAGAAACCGATCTGGTTATACGTTTCGGCGGCGAGGAGTTTCTTGTTCTTCTACTGGACATAGAGCCTGGCGGCGCGATGGAAGTGGCTGAGAAAATCAGGAAAAAGATGGAGGTGTTCAAACTTAAGACTGGGGATACCATACTGCAGAAAACGATTTCAATCGGCATCAGCGAATTTCCGGCAGATACAGACGGATTCTGGCAGGCAATTAAATATGCTGATGTCGCCCTGTACCAGGCCAAAGAGACTGGAAGAAACCGGGTGGTACGATTCCTCCCTGAAATGTGGAAACAGGACGGATTTTGAGAGGGTTATAGGAGGTAATGGCTATTGTGCGTCAGCGCTGAAATCTTTCGCCAAGCTTGACACCTCTCCAATAAAGCTGTTATGGTCGCACCATCACAATTGTTGTACCGGATAGCAGATTACGTCATCGCAAGCCCCGGAAAAATTTCGGGGCTTTTTTCGTACAACCAGAAAAGAGGAGTATCATGGAGTTTCACGAGTTTAATTTTCACCCAATAATCACAGCACGTATCAAAGAAATCGGTTATATCACACCAACTCCTGTTCAACAGCAGGCAATACCAACCGTCATGCGGGGACGCGATGTCATGGGTCTGGCTCAGACAGGCACTGGCAAGACTGCGGCTTTTGCACTGCCGATCCTGAACCGTCTGATGGAGGGGCCACGCGGCAAGGTACGGGCGTTGGTAGTCGCCCCCACCCGCGAGTTGGCTGAACAGATCCATGAAGCGTTTATAAGCTATGGGAAACAGACCCGCCTTAGAAGCGTTACCGTTTACGGCGGCGTTAATGTTAATCCACAGATTCAAGCGCTAAAGGAGGGTGTTGAAATTGTGGTCGCCTGTCCGGGACGTCTGCTCGACCATATCGGTCAGGGCACCATCGACCTGTCACATCTCGAAGTACTGGTGCTGGATGAAGCTGATCAGATGTTTGACATGGGATTTCTCCCCGATATCCGCCGGATACTTGGTCATATACCTGCCAAACGGCAGACCCTGCTGTTTTCGGCCACTATGCCGCCGGACATTAATAAACTTGCCAGCGACATTCTGACTGATCCGGTTACCGTCAAGGTCGGCAATACCGCACCGCCGGTCACGGTATCGCACGCTCTATATCCGGTGGAACAGCATCTGAAAACAGGACTGCTTCTGGAACTGCTGAAGCATACCGATACCGATTCTGTTTTGATTTTCACCCGCACCAAACACCGCGCCAAACGCTTGGGTGAACAACTGGAGAATGCTGGCTACAAAGCCGCCTCACTTCAGGGCAATCTCTCCCAGAATCGCCGCCAGGCAGCAATGGACGGCTTTAGAGATGGCACCTACCAGATCCTTGTTGCAACCGATATTGCTGCGCGAGGCATCGATGTAAGCCAGATATCACATGTCGTCAACTATGACATTCCCGACACCCCGGAGGCTTATATTCACCGGATCGGTCGTACCGGTCGTGCGGCAAAAACCGGAGATGCCTTCACCTTGGTCTGCAGCGAAGATTCGATCATGGTGCGCACTATTGAAAAAAAACTGGGCGCTCAGTTGGAGCGTCGCACGGTAGACGGCTTTGACTACAGCGTGTCCGCACCGAAAAAAGACACTGAATTTGCTCGCCCTCCGCGTGAACCACGGTTAACCCGTAAACCAATTGATGCAAAGAAAAATCCCGGTTCCTCTGTCAACCCTTTTAAGACAGATCATCCCGACAGCAAACCTTCAAGCCGTCTGCAACAGACACGACCCGGCGCAGCAGGCGGTCCGGCTAAAACCGTATTTAACAGCTCGCGGCGGGGGAAATAATTTTTTTGAGGGTGAATCAGGTATGGCAGAAGTAATCAGTAGCGGAGCACCTTGGCGAGAAAATTAACCAGTAGCGGATTGCGCGGATTCCTGAACAGCTCACTTGAATGACCACTCTCCTGCACTTCGCCATCGGCAACAAACAGACAGTGGTCGGATACTTTTCTGGCAAATCCCATATTGTGCGTGACGATTATAAGGTCACGCCCTTCCCCACGCAGTTCCAAAATAAAATCAAGCACCTCTGCCGTCATCTCTGGATCAAGCGCAGAAGTCGGCTCATCGAAAAGAAGAAAGCGCGGTTTGATGGCGATGGCGCGGACGATGGCAACCCGCTGCTGCTGGCCTCCGGAGAGTTCCGCCGGTCGCCGCTGCGCGTGTCCGGCTAACTGGAAGCGCTCAAACAGAGCTCCGGCAGCGTCAAACGCCTCTCGCTCCGAAAATCCGTGTACCTTTACCAGCGGCAGCACCACATTTTCCAGCGCTGTCAGGTGCGGGAAAAGGTTGTAAGCCTGAAATACCGTCCCAACTGTGCGGCGATGCGCCAACAGCGCCTCTTCATCTACTTCAAGCCGCCGGCTGTTGATACAGAGGTGACCTCTCTCCGGGATTTCCAAACCGGCAATGAGTCTGAGCAGTGTGGTCTTGCCACCCCCGGATGGGCCGATGATTGCCAGGCTCTGGAACTCCGGAACCGTCAGTGTCACGTCACGCAGTGCCTGATGTTCTCCGAACTGTTTGCTAATGGCGCAGAATTCAAGTTGCAAAGTGAAATCTCCGCTCAAGTTTTCTGCTGATGAGAGAAATAGGCAGAGTCAGCAGCAAGTAGCCGACTGCGAGCGGCAGATAGCTTTCCAGCGTACTGTAGGTGAAAGCGTTTACTTCCTGGGCGTTCAGGGTGAATTCGCTGACGGCAATTATAGAGAGCAGCGATGAATCTTTGATAATCGAGGCAAACTGGCCGGTGAGAGGTGGAATGAGCTGCCGAACCACCTGGGGGAAAATAATGTAGCGGTAAGTTTGAAACCGGGTCAATCCGATGGCGCGGGCAGATTCTAACTGAGAATCACGAATATTTTCAATGCCTGAGCGGATCATTTCTGCCAGATAGGCGCCGGCAAACAGAGAAAGCGTCATTACTCCAACCACGTAACGGTTTTCAACACCAAAGGCGTTAGCCACGACATAAAACAGGATAAGGATCTGCACAAGCAGAGGCGTACCCCGGATTGTTTCAACATAAAGCAGAGCAGAATAGCGTAGCGGTAGAAATGATGACCGCCGGGCCAGCGCGGTCAGCAGACCGATGACGAGGCTGGCCACCAGGGCGGCTGCGGAAATAATCACCGTCAACAGCCATCCCTGGAGGAATTTTTGCCGGTACTGCCAGATGCCACCCCACTCCCAGCCATACTGCAACTGGCTGAAAGCAAAACTGAACAAGGCCGCGACCAACAGTGACACCAGAAACCAGGAAAAAATCAGGGCAGCCACTGCAATCGGCTGCCCTTCGATATTTATTACTAAATGTTTCAATGAGCATCTCCGCTCTGGGTTTTATAGAAAAAAGGAGTAGCCGAGCCGCTTGAATTCATCCTTCATCTCTTTCAGATACCGATCCCCCAACTGATCAAAACCGCCTTTGGCACGGTACTCTTTGATAAAGTTGTTGACGCTGCTTTTAAGAGATTCATTGCCTATACGAATGCCGACCGCCCAGGATTCCCTCTGGAACGGTTCAAGTATAGCTTTAGTGGTGGTCTTGTTACGCTGCCAGTTCTGGTAGGTGGACATCTGGTCGTAAATGAAAGCATCAGCTTTGCCTTGTGAAACTTCAAGAACTGCCGCCGACTCTTTATCCAGCACCAGTATCTGCGCTTTTTTCAGTCGGTTTGTCGCATAAATATGTCCGGTGGTTCCCTTCTTTACCGCGATTTTAACTTCGGTTTTATCGAGGTCGGCAATGTTTTTTGCAGAAGAATCCTTCTTCAACAGCAGACAGAGTCCGGTAGTAAGATACGGATCGGAAAAATCGATGGACTTTGCCCGTTCGGCAGTCGCCGTCATCGATGAAATAACCAGATCAACCTTGCCGGTTTTAAGCGCCGGAATCAGTCCGTCAAAAGCTGTGTTCTGGATAACAACCGGCCTGCCCAGACTTTTTGCCAGTTCAGTGGCGATCTCAACACTGACACCTGAAGGCTTTCCGGCCTTGTCAGTCATCTCAAACGGCGGGTACGCAAGCTCCATTCCGACAATCAGCGGTTTAACCGGTTCAACCGCCGGGGCACTAACGGTAAACGCAAGCACTGCGGCAACGGCAACCAATAAAAAAACTCCACATAATTTCATATCAGGCTCCATTATTAAAACGTATCTATAACATGACTTTAGGACTAGCGGGCTTTCGGTAGGGGTAAGAAGTTAAGCCGGACAATATCACCACAGAAACATCTCGTCAACCTGTATTGAAGTGCCGGGGCCAGACAAATTAGTTGGCAGTCACCACTTACTTCAAGTCGATCCTCACCGCACCTTGATGTCATAACTATCCGAGTCGTTGTCCAGCCAAAGTCTGTTCGCGCACCTCACGGGCAAGTGGCAGCGTTATGCGACGCTTTTCTGCCATTGAAAAACGATAGAGCTGTTGGAAGCAGGTAATTAACGCGCCAACCTCGCGGCTGGTGGTAGCCAGGATATGTTCAATAACATCATCGGGGATTCTGATTTGATGATCGTCGGCAACTTTTTTGATAATCATTCTCCGCGAGTGGTCATCAGTGGTGTCAAGCCGTGCAACAAGCCCCCAAAGCAGGCGTGAGATCAAATGATCATCCATGTTTACCAAGTCACGCGGCGGCGGAGAGCCAGCCATGACTATCGTGCGACCGGATGTATGAAAATCGTTGAACAGTTGCCACAATGCCCGCCGCATATCAGGATCGTTCGGCATTTCATGGAGATCATCTACGACCAGCCCGCTGGCAGAAATAAACGTAGTGACAAGGAGTTCAAGCGATATTGGCTCACGTAGCGACAGATAGGGGAACCTGTCCCCTGCAATTGACTTGAGCAGATGAGTTTTACCGGAACCTGATGGACCATGGAGATAGAGAAGGCATTCGGAATCGGAAGGATCGGCAATCCGCAGGGCAAATTTCAGAGCGGCGGAGTTGCCTTCACACATGATAAAACTGTCAAAGCTGAAGCTTGGAGTGACGGGGAAATCGAAGAACTGCTGCATGGCTAAAAGAGATGCGCCTGCGGAGCTTCCGGAGCAATTCGGCCAAAATGGAGATAGGCGGCACGAGTGGCGACTCTGCCGCGCGGAGTACGATTAATGAAACCGTTCTGAATCAGAAACGGCTCGTAAACGTCTTCGATAGTGTCGCTCTCTTCGCTAATGGCGGCGGCGATGGTATCCAGCCCGACCGGGCCACCGTTGAACTTGTCGATAATCGTCAGTAAAATCATGCGATCCATCTGGTCAAAACCCATTTCGTCTATTTCAAGCAGATTGAGTGTTTTACGCACGACATCAAGGGTTATGACGCCGTCAGCACGAACCTGGGCGTAGTCGCGGACGCGGCGCAGCAGGCGGTTGGCAATCCGGGGGGTTCCACGGCTGCGCCTGGCCAGTTCGTCAGATCCTTTGGGGTCAATTTCCATCCCCAGAATGCCGGACGACCGACAGATTATAGTGGCCAGCTCGTCATATGTATAAAACTCAAGACGCGATATGACCCCGAATCTATCACGGAGCGGAGAGGAGAGCAGCCCCGCGCGGGTTGTCGCACCTACCAGCGTAAATTTTGGCAGATCAATTTTAATTGAGCGGGCACTAGGTCCCTGGCCAATAATAATATCGAGCTGATAATCTTCCATTGCCGGATAGAGGATCTCTTCAACGATATGGGAAATGCGGTGAATTTCGTCAATAAAGAGGACGTCATGCGGTTCAAGATTTGTAAGAATGGCGGCAAGATCTCCCGGCCTTTCAATTACAGGTCCGGATGTGGATTTAATGCTGACCCCCATTTCACAGGCGATGATATTGGCCAGCGTCGTTTTTCCAAGCCCCGGGGGACCGTACAGAAGGACATGATCAAGCGCTTCCCCCCTCCCCTTTGCGGCATCTATGAACAGGCGTAGATTACCCTTGATCTTCTCCTGACCAATGTAATCGTCAAAGGAGCGAGGGCGCAGCGTCGTGTCATAGTGAGAATCATCGTCACGTTTTTCAGGGGTGATTGTACGTGAATCCATCACTGCTCCAACTTCATTAACAGAGAGTGCATACCAGCGACGGTCAGAGCGGCGTCTGACTGGAGTCCGTCAGCCATCCGCTTGAAGGTGGCACGTCCAGTCGCCACTTCATTTTCACCGATAACGACGCTATAGCGGGCTTTAAGTTTATCAGCCCGGCGCATCTGGCTCTTCAGGCTTTTGCCTTCATAATCCATTTCAACGCGAACACCAGATTTTAACAGACCATCCATCAGACAGAAAGCTACATCGCGCTCCCCTGCCCCCATTGTGGCGATAAACAGATCTGGCGACGAGGTAAATTGCTGATTGCCGAGCAGCAGAGCAATCCGTTCAACTCCGATCGCGAAGCCGATTCCAGGGATGGCTGGTCCGCCCAACTGTGAAATCAGCCCGTCATAGCGCCCTCCGGCGGCTACGGCAGACTGTGAGCCAAGAAGACCGGTAACCATCTCAAAGGTTGTACGGGTATAGTAATCAAGGCCGCGAACCATACGGGAATTAATGCTGTATGGCGTGGATGAAAGGTCTAGGTAGCGCTTGACACAAATGAAATGGTCATTACAACTGCTACAGAGATGTTCCAATACCGACGGTGCTCCGGCACTTTTTTCGATACAGCCCGGCACCTTGCAATCCAGTATTCGGAGTGGGTTGGTGGCATAGCGGCGCTTACAATCCTCGCAGAGTTCTCCTATCCGCTCTTCGAGAAAACTCCGCAATGCAGTGCGATAAGCGGGACGGCACTCCGGACAGCCAAGCGAGTTTATCTGTAGAGTTGGTTCGGTCAACCCGATTTCACGAAAAAATGAGGCCAGCATATTCAATACTTGAGCGTCTGCCAGCGGATCGTTGACACCGGTGATTTCGGCTCCAATTTGATGAAACTGACGGTAGCGCCCTTTTTGAGGACGTTCATAGCGAAACATCGGCCCCATGTAGTACAGCTTTGCCACTGGATCCTGGGCATACAATTTATGTTCGATGAAAGCACGCATAACCCCGGCGGTACCTTCCGGTCGCAGTGTTACACTGTTTCCTCCTTTGTCGATAAAGGTATACATCTCCTTCTCTACAATATCGGTAGCGTCACCGATCGAACGACAGAACAGTTCTGTCTTTTCCATCACAGGAACCCTGATTTCGCCGAAACCGTTCAGTTCGAAAACCCTGCGTGCCGTCTGTTCAATATGCTGCCAACGAAGCGATTCATCCGGTAGAATATCGTTAAAACCTTTAACTGCTGTAAGTGCCACAGTATACCTCAATTTTATAAATGTTGTTTAAGCAACCTTGCCAGATATGCGACTAATACGGTTTTTCCCGGATGTTTTACCGATATACATAGCCGTATCAGCCATTTCCAGTAAAACATCCTTTGACGCAGTGTCTTCAGGATAACAGGCATAGCCGATACTACAGGTCAAGTGGATTATCTGCCCACCAGGTCCCAGGAAATGGTGCGCCTCAACATGTCTGCGTATTCGCTCTGCAACAATTTCGGCGATCCTGCTCGAAGACTCGACCAGAATGACAGTATATTCATCGCCGCCATACCGTAAAACAATATCAACGTCACGCACCGCTTTTTTTATCACGCCACCAAATTCGGACAAAACAGAGCTGCCGACAAGATGGCCATGTATATCGTTTACCTGCTTAAATGAATCCACATCTATGAATAGAACCGCAATATGTGAGGCATACCTCTCAGCCCTCTTTATTTCGCGTTCTAGGGCAATATCCAGATACCGATAATTATAGAGGCCGCTTACTTCGTCAATAAACAACATATCATTCGCCTTGGAAAACGATTTGACATTTTCAAAGGCACGAAGCGACTGCTCAATAAAAAATTGAATGTTTTTAGTTGATTTAGTGATATCGGGTAATGCGCAGGAGGGATTATTCAGCAAAACAATAACGCCGATCATCTCCGTAAGTGTGTAAACCGGAAAAAGGTAAGCTTCGGAACATCCACTCGTGAGAGGAGTTGATGTAAGGTGCAGATGCTCAAAACCGGTTTTTTCTGTAAACATTGATTCGAATCGTTCGTAAATTTGATCCGTAAGGATTGTCCCAGATTCAACAGGAATTTCTTTTGCTACTTTTAGTTCAAGCCCCCCTTGTACCATAAAAAAGCCAAGAGCCCTGTCGAGCGAGACTTCACTGGCAATTGATTCAACTAGAAGCAGATAGAGCTGTTCGTAATCCAGGCATCCTGCTATAGCCTGACTGGCACCTAGCAGAGAAATCATGTTTTTCAGTTCAAGGTTTTCATCAAGGAGATGACGCTGCTGAATGCAGCAAGAGACGGAATGATTTAATTCATCAGGATTGACCGGTTTGACAAGATAATCCCTGGCACCAAGTTTGAGGGCAGAAACGGCAGCTTCCAAATTGGCATTTTCAGTTACCAGTATGACATCGACCGTCGGATGGTTTTCGCGAACGCGGGACAAAATTTCAAGACCGCTGACATCCGGCATCACCAGATCAGTAATAACTAGGGAATACCGTCCTTTGCCAAGCATCTCAAGGCAGTCAGTCCCGCGCGAGGCTGTTTCGACCTGATATCCATCGGCCTGAAGCAGATTTGCAAACATATCACGAGAAAACAAATCTTCTCCAACCAAGAGGATCGTATCCATTTTAAGTCACCCTTTTAAGTGAAAAATAATTTACCGGGTATCTGTACTCTATTTTGCTATAAGGAGTCAACGTCATTCAGCTTTAAACGAAGATGAAACAGACCATTTGATGCCATCAGTGACAAGTTCGACCGTTCCATCCCTGTCGGTACGCAACATTTGAATCCTTTTTGAATTCAACAAGTCAACTGTCTGCCTTGAAGGAAGTCCAAAACGGTTCCCCTTCCCTGCTGAAATCAGTGCCAAGTCAGGTTGCACCCGGTCAATAAATTCCTTTGACGTTGAAAACCGGCTCCCATGATGCCCTATTTTAAGGACGGTGGACTTTAAATCATATTTTCCGGCAAGCATCTGCCGTTCAGCCTCGAAACCGGTGTCAGCAGTGAAAAGCATACTGAAAGCACCATACTTGAGACGAAAGACGATTGACTGCTCATTTACACTCGACTCGTCACCGTCAGTATCAAAATGAGCCGACTCTGAAGGCGATAACACGGAAATGACGACCGGCCCCGGCAGGGTAATAACGTCACCTGTAGTAAGTATTCGCTTCGAAACAGCTTTATTTTTTAATTCTTTCTGAATTTCCGGCGATATATCCGACCCGCTCCAAAATACTCCAACCGGTAAATTTCTGATGATGAATGGCAGTCCACCGCTGTGATCCGGGTGATTATGAGTGGCAACCATCGTGTCAATACGATTCACATGGAGTGCCCCCAACGCCGGCGCCAGCAACCGTTGACCAAAGTCGTATCCGGTATCATGCAGATAGCCGCCACCGTCAACAAGCAGAGTCGAACCATCCGGAAGCCGCACCAGCAGGGATTCTGCCTGTCCGACACTCAGCATTGTAATATGAAGCCGGTGGTCTGACACGGTTGCTGTATAAAAATGTACCGTCAAGGCGAAAAGAGGCAATAGAACCGCGACAACCATCCGGTGCATTCTCTTCGTCACAAAAGTGACACCGGTCATAAAAAGCAGAAAAAAGAACATATCCAATGAGGTAATGCCATGAAAGGAGAGTACCGGGAGAGAGGCGCACCAGTGAATAAACCGGTTGGAAATGGCTACAAGGGTAGCTGCCGGCCAGAGCAGCCAGGACGCAAAAGAGGGGAACAGCACGATTAGAGGCAGGGCAATGAACCCGGACAGCACTGCCCCGTAACCAAGGAGCGGCACGATCAGAAAATTTGTTAGAATACCATTTATGGATGCGACCTTGAATATGTATAAAACCGGCAGAATTGTTACAAACGACGCCGCTACTGATGCTGCAAAAAACTGAGCCAAACCGCGCAACCAGGGAGAGCTGATCGCACCGGTGAATCTCATAATAAACGGTACCGCAACAAGTATCCCCCATAGAGAAATAAAAGAGAGTTGAAAGGATACGTCAAAAAGTGTGGGGGGATTGAGTGCTACCAGAAAAAAGGCGGCGAAGAGAAGCGTATTGATCGAATCACGCTCCCGCTCGGAAAAAAGTGCCAAAGCAAAAACTGACAGCATGATAACTGATCGCGCAGTTGCCGGCGCATTGCCGGTTAAAAAGAGATAACCGAGCATTGCCGGGACTGCAATAAGTGCTGCATTTCGTCGGATATTCCAATGCAGTGCAAGATATTCAAAGCGGGATAAAAACCATAATATCATCACTGTCATGAACGCCGCGACAATTCCGACATGAAATCCGGATATTGACAGAATATGATTGACCCCCGCCCTGGTATATGAATCAGCTAGATCACGTGGGATTCTCCTCTGGTCACCGAGAAGTAATGCCGTCAGAACCGAAGAAATACGCTCGTCCTGAATTGAGAGACGAATTGAGTCGCCAAGAATCCGTGCAATCCGGTCACTTGTTCGCAGCATCGATTTCACTGCTGCTTCACGAATAATGACTATATCGCTTTGAGAAGCGACCCGGCCAGTGGCATAAATGCCCTGTAGCGCAAGATAGCGGGAATAGTCAAATTCTCCGGGCAAACCAAGTCGATGCGGCAGGGAGACTCTGGTGATAAAACGTATTCGGTCGCCGCGTGTAACGGCAACATCTCCTTCGCTGACAGTGAGCAGGAGTAATCCGGACACCGTTTCTGCTCGACCTCCATGCAGTATCTGCTCAACTTCAACAGTCAGGCGACTCCCTTCTGAAGCAACGGATGGGCGCGCATAGATGATACCTTCGATCGTTATGGGGATGGCTGACGATTTGTTACGGATCGAGTCTGTTGATATTTCGGGAGATAACCAGGGTTGGAGGGCAGATAATCCCCAGAGAAAGAAAGCCAGAGCAGTACAGGCAGAAAACAGCTCCGGCTTCGGGATAAAACAGGCAAGTATCAGACATATTAATGCTGCAGGTAGTGCGGTTTTATCAAAATAATAACCAGTGACTGCGGAAACGGTCAAGCCTGCCGTCATACAAAAGAAGGGAATAAGAAACGGCCAGCGACGTATCATGGGTATCAGTCAGAACGGCTCTCTTTTCCTAGTCAACACTCTTCAAAAACTCTCCAGCCTGTGCAACATCATCTTTGCAACCGATGTATACCGGACAACGATGTTCAAGACCCTCCGGAACAATATCAAGGATCGGAATTTCACCATTGGTCGCTGCTCCTCCGGCCTGCTCGATCAAAAATGCCATCGGATTAAGTTCAAACAGCAGGCGCAGCTTGCCATTCGGAGAATCACTCAGCGCCGGATACATGAACAGACCCTTGCCTTTAATCAAAATCTGATTAATGTCAGGCACAAATCCACCCGAATACCGTAATTTTGAGCCTTTATCTTCAAGATAGCGGACAAATCGCTCATTCCCCTCACTATATTTTCTGCGCAAACCACCTGGCGAATACATATCACCTGATGACTGCATCTGGATATTTTCACGAGTAAGTGTATATTCCATCAGTTGATTCATCGTAAATTCAAAAACTCCTTTTCCGACCGAATAGACAAGAGAAACCCGTGGCCCATACAGGATATAAATGGAGCCGATCATTTTTCTGCCAGGTTGAAACAGATCATTCCCCTGATATATTCCGACAATAGTGCCAACAGCCAGATTTACATCAACCAGAGAAGAACCATCCAATGGATCGTATGCTACTGAAAACATCCCTTTCGGATTGCTGGTTACCTGAAAAATTTCATCCATCTCCTCAGATGCAATATTACACACAACCCCTGAGTGTTGAAGACGTTTGCGCAAGATTCGATCTGAAAGGACATCGAGCGCAAGCTGTTCTTCACCGTAGAGGTTAGAGGTTCCGGCGACACCCAGATCACCGGTGCGAACGGCATTGATTACATATTTACTTGCCTCGGCAATTTCACAGAGTAGATGTACAAGATTGCCGCTGATGTTCTGGTCACGTAAATGCTGACGGAAATCGATCTGAAATTTTGTCTTGCCCGGTATACTGCCCATGCTTCCTCCAATTTGAATTCGATGATTAGTGTCGCTGCCGTGAAGATACTGCAAATAGTGACATTTTTGCAAGAATATATATCTTTAATTATTTATAACTCGGTAAAGTCATCTCTAATTCCTCTTGAGATATGCTTCAAATCTGTTACTGTTACAAAAGTTCATCTTCAGTTACGTCAGGAACATTGCATGCCACCAGAAACAGACGCATTACGCCAACAGCTTGAATACCGCAAACGGCTGATGGACAAAATCAATGAAATCCACTCGGCTGACAACCTCAACACTATTCTGATTCATATCAAGGATAGCATCGCTGGACTGTTTAACGCCGATCGGATAACAATCTACCTTTCAGACGCCAAGCGCAACATACTTGTTTCCAAAGTAAAGAGCGGTTCTGAAATTCAACAGATCGTTGTACCCATTAGCGATGCAAGTCTAGCAGGTTATTGCTCAATCAACGGCACCGTCATCAACATAAAAAATGCATATGATCCGCATGAATTACGCATGATCGGCAGCAACCTCAAGTTCGACGACAGTTGGGACAAAAAAACCGGCTTTATCACAAAACAGGTGCTCTGTGTTCCGATAAAATTTCAAAAATCCATGATGGGAGTCATCCAGATCATCAATAAAAAAGGGGACATCCCATTCGACGACGTTGACATCAGCTACTCCCTGGAACTGGCATCCTCACTCTCAATAGCTATTCACAATATTTATCGTCTTTCAGTTACCACTAAAATTATCCGCAACAAATCCCGCTATAACTATCTGCTGGATAAAAATCTGATAGATGACAAAATTCTGGAAAAAGCCTCAACTCATCCTGATGTTTCTAAAATAGGTATGGACACTGTGCTGATGCGTGAGTTCGGGATTAGTAAAGAGGATATGTCAAAAAACCTTTCGTTCCATTTCGGCACAGACTTTATCGGATACGATCCTGCCCAGCAACCTCTTGATGAAGAAACATTGAGGCGGGTCAAGCCGGAACGATTGAATAAAGAGTGGTGGGTTCCGTTCAAAATAGAAAATGGTATTCTTCATATTATTATTGATGATCCGACCGATCTCGGGCGTCAGGATATGCTAAAGTTTGTCTACCCCGAGTACAGACGCATCAGTTACATCGGTGCCTTCCGCGAAGATATTCTCAGCTATATCAACTTGTTTTACCATTATGGTTCATCCAGCACTTCAAGTAGTATAGACGATATCCTGAACAGACTCGACTCCAGCGACGATACGGAAATTGAAACAGAATCTCAAAAAGTTTCAGAGCAGGACAGCGTTATAGTTCAACTTGTCAATAAAATTATCATTGATGCTGTTAATAATAAAGTGTCAGACATTCATATAGAACCGTTCCCAGGAAAGGAAGACATTCAGGTCAGAATGAGAATTGATGGCCGCTGCAAGATCTACCAGAAGATTCCCTACAAGTACAAGCATGCAATAACGTCTCGAATTAAAATCATGTGCAATCTTGATATATCTGAACGCCGTAAACCGCAGGACGGCAAGATTGACTTCAAAAAATTCGGTCCTCTCAATGTTGAATTGCGAGTTGCAACGGTACCGACAACCGGGCAACTGGAAGATGTCGTCATGCGCGTGCTTGCGTCCGGAGAACCGATTCCCTTTGACAAATTAGGCCTTACTGGACGGAATTCACGCATTCTGGACGCCTGTGTCAGGCAGCCATATGGCCTGGTGCTGGTTGTCGGACCGACCGGTTCCGGCAAAACCACCACACTTCATTCCGCAATTTCCGTTATTAATACGGTTGATACCAAGATTTGGACCGCTGAAGACCCTGTTGAGATCACCCAGCGCGGCCTGCGTCAGGTGCAGGTGCACCCCAAGATAGGCTTCACCTTCGCTGCCGCACTCCGTTCGTTTCTACGAGCCGACCCCGATGTTATTATGGTTGGCGAGATGCGCGACCAGGAAACGGCAGAAATCGCCGTTGAATGCTCATTAACAGGTCACCTCGTTTTTTCAACACTACACACTAATTCCGCGCCGGAAACAATAACCCGATTGCTGGATATGGAGCTCGACCCATTTAGTTTTTCCGATGCCATTCTCTGTATTCTGGCTCAACGTCTGGCACGACGACTCTGTACCTGTAAGGAGGAATATGTCCCCTCTCCTGCTGAACGTAACGATCTTATCACCGAATATGGCAGAGAATATTTCGCAAAAACGGGAATCAACCCGGCAGAGATAAGATTATGGAAGGCTGTTGGCTGCCAGAAATGTGGGGACACCGGGTATAAAGGACGGCTTGGACTTCATGAATTACTTGAAGGAACTGATGCTATTAAAACGTTAATAAAGCATAAATCTGAAATTGAATTCATCAGAAAACAGGCTATTGAAGATGGTATGACAACACTTAAACAGGATGGCATACTGAAATGTTTAGAGGGCTTGACCGATATAAAGGAGGTTAGAAAAGTCTGTATCAAATAATCTTTGAATCCAAAACAGCAAATCCGCAATATTTACAATTGGAGTCCTTCCAACGAATAATTTCGCCACACTCTGTGCACTTACGAAAATGACCATTGATTTCATGTTTTGGTTTATCAAAATAAATGACAATGATAAAAAACGGGAACACAGCGCTGAGAAATCCCCACAGAAGCGGGTTTTTACCACGCGATAATGCCATTTTAAATCCTATGGCAGCCGGAAGAGCAAAAACAAGCAGAATAAAAATAATTTCATTCATCATAAAGCCTTCCTTAAGATTATAAAATCACACTTTTTTCTGCACCGGCGATAATTCTTCAAGGACAATCAGATAACCATCAGGATCAAAACACCACATCTCCTTGACTCCATACGGCTTTATATCAAGCTGATAGAGGACTTCTAGCCCCTCCTCCATTATAGCGTCACGTATATCCTCAATTTCGGTAACTTCGAAGTGCAGCGTAACACCGATACCTCGCGGGAACATGCTGAAACGGGGTTCCAGAAGAGGATGAGCCTTAATGACATCAGCCTCTTCGACAAAAACAATTGCCATCCCGTCCATATCGATAACCAGATGCTCAGGAGCACCCTTTGATGTAAACGAGCGCCTGACAGGGAGATCCAGTATACCAGCATAAAAAGCTTCTGTTACAACAAGTTGCGAAACTGTCAACTG
Source organism: uncultured Geobacter sp. (assembly GCA_964418315.1). Lineage (GTDB taxonomy): Bacteria > Desulfobacterota > Desulfuromonadia > Geobacterales > Pseudopelobacteraceae > JACRCG01. Next base: position 23,156 of record CAYQMO010000034.1, read on the forward strand.
AATTGAGTGTGGAGCCCGGTGTGCTTTCATTCAATCCCCTTGTAAAAAATCGACACGTATCCAGAGAGTCGCGAAAGCCAGTTAGTATAAATCAGAACGCCTACTACCATCAGAAATACTCCGGTAATTATTTCAAAAATGTGGATATATTTTTTGAAACGGTTGAATATAAGCAGGAAGCGATGCATGGCAAGCGCCGAAAGAAAAAATGGCACCCCCAGTCCCATCGAATAGAGTAATAGCAACAGAATTCCTTGAAAAACACTTTCCTCTGTTGCAGCCACTGCCAGAATTGCAGCAAGTATCGGACCTATACATGGTGTCCAGCCGGCCGCAAAGACGATACCGACCAGAAAACTGCCAGCATATCCTGCAGGTTTATGTTTGATTGAAATTTTTTTTTCGCCCAGGAGAAATTTGAGATGCAGAATACCGGTGACGTGAAGACCGAGTAACACGAGGAGAACGCCGCCTACTTTTCTGATGATGGTGGCGTTCTCATGCAGGAATGAACCAATATATGTAGCAGAAGCGCCCAACAAGACAAACACTGCGGTAAAACCGCAGATAAAGCAGAGTGAGTGCAAAATTGATTTTTGCCGGATTATATGTGATGGGTGCTCTGCCTGCAGATC
>CAYQMO010000034.1:23800-24494 GCA_964418315.1 uncultured Geobacter sp.
ACGGTAATACGCATGGCGACAGAAACGACAACATAACTGCAACAAAAGCCCCGATATAGGTTACTTCCTGGCTTATCATCTGGTTCCTATTTCATCAACCCTTCAATAAATGAGACCGCTTCAGGGGAATCCCAGACAAAACCACCGATAACTTTCTTAACCATAATTCCCTGTTTATCAATAATGAATGATTCAGGAACACCGGTAACGCCATACAATTTAGATGAGGTGGCACTTGAATCAAGGTAAGTCGGAAGAGAAAAACCTGTCTCTTTAAAAAAAGAGTCTATGCTCGGCTTTCCACCTTCATCCATTGAAACTGCAACCATCTGAAACGGTTTACCAACCATAAAACTGTTCAGTTTCATCATGGATGGTATTTCTTCACGGCATGGCGGACACCAGGTTGCCCAAAAATTAAGCAACACCACTTTCCCTTTAAGATCGGACAATTTCAGGGTGCTACCGTTAGCAACGGACGTAACAGAGATATCCGGAGCAGGACTTTTTTCTTTTGCAACAGCCCTGGTTTTTTGAGTATCAGACTTGGTACAGGCGGTGAGAGTCAAAAATATGCCCATTGTAATAAGGAGACAAAAACGCTGCATAAATACTCCAAGTAAATATTCGGTTAACCACGTAAAGCAGTTCTCGTTCCCATGCGTTGCGTGGGAATGCAGTTGTGGCGCGCTGC
>CAYQMO010000035.1:0-7236 GCA_964418315.1 uncultured Geobacter sp.
TAAGGGGAGGCGGGGGAGGGGTTGATTTTGACGGTTTATTTATTGCCGTTAGCCTTACATACTTCGGTACTCGCCACCAGAATTTTAAGATGCTATCAAGCCATCCTTAACCCGGACTATCCGTTCAGCGCGCTTAGCCACTTCGTCACTGTGGGTGACAATAACAACCGTTTTTCCCTGACGATGCAACTCCTGCAGCAGATCCAGCACTTCGGCTTCAGCCACGGAATCGAGGTTACCGGTCGGTTCGTCCATAAGCAGAATATCCGGATCATTGGCCAATGCCCTGGCAATGGCTACCCGCTGCTGCTGACCGCCGGAAAGTTGCCCCGGTTTCGACCCCGCTTTCTCCGTCAATCCGACAACAGCCAGCAACTTTTCTGCCCGAACACGCTGCATATCTTCAGGAATACCCGCCAGCATCATGGCAATTTCGATATTCTCTATTGCGGTCAAGCCTTGCAGAAGATTGAAGAACTGAAAAACGAAGCCAACCCGTTTGCCCCTTAACGCGGCCAGATCATTGTTGGCAATCCGGCTTATCTCAATATCGCCGATGTAGACCTTGCCGTCGCTTGGGCGGTCGAGTCCGCCAATCAGATGCATGAGTGTACTTTTGCCATGACCGGACGGGCCGACGATACAGGTGAACGACCCTTGCGGAATCTCCATCGAGACATCTTTGATCGCTGTAGTAGTGATTTCGCCGATTTTATATGACTTGGCTGCATTTTCTGTGTGAATGATATTATTCATAGCTGATGGCCTCCACCGGCGTCAGACGCGCCGCCCGCCAGGCAGGATAGAGTCCGGCCAGAATGGCTATGATCGTTGAAAACAGAATTGATGCCGCTATGATCTTGGGATCAAGCAGCGAGCCACTGCCGGAACCTTTGACCATGGTGGTGAAGGCGTTCTGGGTTATGTAAGGGGCCGCAGCGGAAGCGGCTAACAGCCCGGTAATTACGCCGCTTACTCCGCCAATAACCCCGTAGATTCCTGATTCCAGCATGAACAGCCCGAATATTGTCCGCTGACTTGCGCCGAGAGCTTGAAGAATCCCGATTTCACGCTTCCGTTCATACGCTGCCGCCATCATGGTGTTGACGATACCAAATGCTGCTGCCAGCACAGCAACAGCCGCGATCAGTTGTAAGGTGATGTTGACAGTGCCGACAATGCCCAGCACTGACTTGAGCATCTGCTTATCCGAGACCACTCCCAATCCTGTAGCAACGCGAATCTGCTCGATATAAACTTCCGACTGGTCAAGGTTTTCTGTTCGGATTGCGGCATATGAAACCTTGTCCGAAGATTTGAACAGCCGCTGGGCAACCGGAAGGGAGAGGAACAGAGTGGCGTCATCCCGCCCGCCGGTTTCGCTGAGTATGCCGAGAACCGGGAGTTGTTCACCACGGATGGTAACGGAATCTCCCTGCTTGAGGTTGAACTGGCGAGCCGCCACGGCACCCAGAACAGCGCCGGATTGCTCCGCAGAGCTGAAGTAGGTACCCTGGCTGATACTCCAGCGTTTGAAGGCAAGGGTTGCTGCCGGCTCGATACCGCTGACAGTAATCGGTTTATTGTTGATGGCGGTCTGCTGAGCCAGGAAGGGAACTACGGTCAGCCCCTTGATAGCGCGGATACTGGCTATCTCCTCAGCAGAAATATTGGTTGGCATCTGGTCGCCGGTCAGAATAGAGAGCTGTTCATAGCCGCATGACCCTTTTGGTATTACCAGCAGATTTGCGCCAAGGGCTGCCGTTTCGCGATGAATTTCGCGTTTGAGATTACCTCCCATTGCCATGAAGGTGACAAAGGAGGCAATACCGATAGTTATGCCAAGCAGCGTGAAGACAAACCGACCCTTGCGCCTGGTGATATTCTTGAAGACAAGTTTGACCGGTGTCATTTAGCCCCCGATCTTATGGTTTCGCACTACCTTTACGCTTGAGGCGGAAAACAGGAAGCCATCATTTGTCTTGAGAAAATTGCCGCTTACCAGAACCTCATCACCCTGCTTCGGAATCTTCCCCTGACTCTTTACCGGAAGATAAATTTTATTGCAGTTGGGCGTGGTGCATTGAAGCTCTTTTAGATCAAAGATACCGAATATCGTCGGATCCTGTGGCGAGGTACCGGCCATTATGCCGGTGACAGTTATAGTGCCGCTGTAGGCGGAAGGGTCAGCGGCGAGCTGATTGACCTGAAGAGCATTAGCCTCTCCCCTGAAGAAAAGTGTATATGACAGTGCGATGCCGACGAGCAGTGCTACGGCAAAATAGATATTCTTTTTCATTGTATCTCCTTTAAATTATGAATAGTTCGCCGTTGCCACGCATAGAGACGCGGCAAGGGCAAGTATAATGTCGAGATTATCAGCAGTTTAGTGCAGCAGAATGTATGGCGTCAGGAAAATTCGGGGGGATAGTCTATTGATTTGAAAAATTCAAGAGGAGGTGCCTTGACCAGCGAGTTAAATGACGCAGCAGCAAAGCTATAATCATACGCCAAGCGGTGTGAACAGGGTGGTACTACAAAGTAGATGCAGGAAATACATTGGCAGTCCGGTTCAGAACAGGGGGTATCAAGCGGCAAGCTCGCTTTGCCGGCATCAGCATCGCAACATGCAGGGGCGTTTCCTTCCTGGAGAAGTGACGCAACAGTCGCTCCGGCACCGCTTATAAGCACAAGGGAAATGACAAGAAAAAAGAGCGCTGAAATAAATCGAAATTGAATCATGGCGTGATCATACCCCGAAGACTGCACACATCATTGTTTTATCTGACATCATTTTTTTGCCCTCATACGTTCGATGCGCTCTTTTACCATATCAAGGAGTTTTCTGGCCCAGACGAATTCTGTAGCCAATATCGCCAGACCGATCGGGATAAACACAAACGCTGGACCCGGCAGGACGATCATGGCAATTCCTGCGATCAGAACCGTGAACCCGACAACGATCATCACCATCCGCCTGGCTTGCGCCATTGTTTTAAACACAAAATGTTTCATAGTTCCTGCTCCGGCAATAAGCACTTCGATCCTGCGTTCTCTGGCGGAGCGGAAGTATTTGATTGCGATGGAGCTGCTATTACCCTGTATTCCTGATACCGCCTGCAATTGCATTGACAGACAGAAACAGGTCGCTTAGCAGTTTCCTGGCTATCTCGGGTGCGCCATCAGTTGCCTGAGCCTTTCTCCATTGCCGCAGCAGACCTATCTGTTGAAGATGAAGATCTGCAAGCGGTGCTTTGCGAAGCGTCATACCGGCCAGTTGCATCGGACGGCGCTCGCCCAATGGCTCCTTGAAGATGCGTTTGAGAAAACGTGCCGTCAGTTCAAATTCGTCATCGATCTTGTTCTGAAAATGATTACGTATTTCGCTGTTTTCCACAAGGTCTGCATAGCTTCGCATGATGTCCTGATCAGCCTGCAGAACAGCCAGTTCAACATTCATGAGCAGGTAACGGAGCAGCGGGAAGCGGGTAATATCGGCACTGAGAAGTTCAATAAACTGTGGTTGTGATTCTTCAAGACGCTTCAGAGCAGTACCGGCACCATACCAACTCGGCAGCAGATAACGTGACTGGTTCCAACTGAAGACCCAGGGGATTGCCCGTAGATCAGCCAAAGTTCTACGTCCGGTGCGACGTGATGGCCTTGAACCGATCCTCAACTGTTCCATAACATCGATCGGTGTCGCCTGAGAAAAAAATTCCATAAAACCATCACTGCCGATCAATTCCTCGTATTTCAGCCGACTGGCATCAACAAGAAATCCCATGATTGTGGTCAGTTCCGGCGCCGATGCGGTTTGGCGAGAAGCTCTGGCCGTCATGCCAAGAACGCCTGCCAGTTGCAATTCCAGATTGTAGGTGGCAGTCAGCAGGTTCGAATATTTCTGGGAGATCGTTTCACCCTGTTCAGTCATGCGGAACGAGCCACGTAGCGACCCGTGCGGCAGTGCTTCGAGAAACCTGAACGTCGGACCTGCACCACGTCCGATTGATCCTCCGCGTCCGTGAAAGAAGCAGAGATCCGTACCAAAGCGGTCTCCGACTTCGGTGAGTTCGAGCTGAGCCTTGTAAAGTGCCCCGTGGCTGGCCAGAATGCCGCCATCCTTGCAACTGTCGCTGTAGCCCACCATCACCTGCTGAAGTGGCCTTTTTCCGTCGCCCGTTTCGAGTGTACGTCTGGTTATGGGATGCGATAAAAATTGCTGTAGTATAAGCGGAGCGCCCTGCAGGTCATCTATGGTTTCAAAAAGCGGCACAACCCGCAACAGAGATCGGCTGCCCGTTTCTTCGTATGCAAGCAGTCCAACCTCGCGCGCCAGCAGGTAAACAACCAGCAGGTCGGAACAACTCCTGGTCATGCTGACTATCAGTGATCCGATGCCGTCGTCACCATAAAGGCGGATGTGATCTGCCAGCACCCGATAACAGCCGAGCACCGCATCAGCTTCAGCGCCGGCATGCAGGCCGTGAAGCAGAAACGGACGTGGCGAAGCCAGTTCTATGTTAAGAAACGTGATGCGCTTTTCTTCCGACCACCTGGAAAAATCCGAATCTTCAATACCCGCAGCAGCTAGCAGTTGTGCAACAGCATGATCGTGGAAGGTACTGTTCTGGCGAATATCCAGCACGGCCAGGTGGAAACGGATCGAATCAACCAGGCGCCGGATGTTACGCAGCTCTATGTCGGCGATACGAACGGCTCCAATCTCCCGGAGCGAACCGTCCAGCATGGCGAGATCCTCTGACAATTCAGACGCTGTTTTATAGTGCCCGGATATGTCGTCCAAAGTCGTCACATGGTCGCGAACAACGGTCAATGGCAGAGAGGTTATAATGAGGTTGAGTGCCTGACGCCATGGCTCTACCGGATTGCGGGCAACGGCTTCAGCGCCGGCGGTTCCGAGGAGTGTCATCCGATCATGAATCCATTGTCTGAGAACCTCGGGAACCGGTTGAAGGAAATCGGAAAGACTGAGCTTTGCGGCCAGATCCACCAGACGACGACGTATGAGCGAGAGGGCATTAAGACGCAATTCCTGAAGAGACTCATGCGTCACCTCTGCCGTAACCAGCGGATGACCGTCACGATCGCCACCGACCCAGGTGCCGAAGGTGAGTTTTGGCAGTTGACAGTGCTGAAGAAGCTCTCCTGAAAATCCCTCATTCAGCCAGGCAGACTTCAATCGGTTGTCCAGAATCGGCAGCGTTTCTGGGAAGACGTTCTTCAGATAGTGAATGACGTTTCTCCGCTCCGAGCCAACCTCCGGTTTTTCCAGATAAATGTTGCCGGTTCGCCAGAGAAGCTCCAGCAGTTCCTTTATTTCGTCACGAACCTGCCCCTGTTCAGCAGGAGTCAGAATCGGGTTCTCCCGCCTTACCAGAAGCAGGTAGATGGCACGGTGCTTGGCAATAACTGACGACCTCTTGGCCTCGGTCGGATGCGCCGTCAGCACCGGTTCTATATGAACGGCTCCAAAACTCGCTGCAATTTCTTTCTCCGTTACGCCGTCAGCTTTCAGCCTCAGTAGGGTGTTGCCCCACAGTCCCCGTTCGTACGAGGAACCATTGACACTTTCCATGACCCTGCGAGTTTGAACGGCTGCGTTCTCTTCCACCATACCGAGCAGTTGAAAAACAATTGAGTAGAGCTGGCATGCACGCTCTACCGGTACCTGTTCAAAGGAAGTGACGGCATCCTTTCGCCAAGGAATAATTTCAGCAACATCAGCTTCATCCAATTCAAGCAGCACTTCTCGTAAACACTCCAGCAGAAATTGAAGGTCTATTGCTATTTTTTCCTGCAAAAGTTTGCCGTCATCAGCCATTGGGATATCTCCATAATTGATTGTTCCGCAACGTAGAAATAATCAGAATTTTGCCTTGATGGCTGACAGCTCATCCTTGCTTATATCCTTCCAGCGCTTTACATTCCAGCTTCCGACCCAGTTTTTGAATATATTCAGATTTGCCTTTCGTTCTGCTTCAGTTGCTCCCAGATGCTCATACATATTGCCCGGCTTCTTGTCGGTTCTGCTTGTGCCATCATCCAATCGCCGGATAAGGGCACCGGTATAGGGCCAACCAACATAGGTGATCAGATGGCTGTAGGTATCCATCCGCATGCCGATACCTTTATCAGTAAATCCCTTTTTGTCTTTGGCAAAAGCGTCATGTTCCGGAGAATCTGTACCATGACAACCCAGACAGTTCTTGTCAAAAATCGGCTTGATATCCTTCTGCCATGACACCACCACCTCTTCCGCCTGTGCCTGTACAGCCCATACAAATGCCATTGCTACCAGTCCTGCCATCAGCTTTTTCATTGCATCTTTCTCCCGTAAATTGGATTTGACCAGAGGTCATTTTTTGTAAAGCAACTGCTTCTTTGTTATAAAATTGAACTGAATCACCTCCACTCAAGTGGAATTATGGCGCATTTGTCAGGGTTTTAGTCAGTCTGACCGGGTGGCCAATGCTTCAAGCCTTGAGATACGTTCCTCCATTGGGGGGTGGGTCGAAAAGAGCGCCATCATCCCGCCGCCGGTCAGCGGGTTGACGATAAACATATGAGCTGTTGCCGGACGGGCATCCATCAATGGTATTGCTTGAGAAACGTTGTGCAGTTTGCGCAGGGCTCCGGCCAGAGCCAGTGGTCTGCCGCAGATCTCAGCACCGGATGCATCCGCCAGATATTCGCGGGAACGGGAGACTGCCATCTGGATCATCATCGCGGCTATCGGAGCGATAATAGCCATAGCCAGTGAACCGATCAGGCTGCCTCCGCCACCTTCTTCATCTCTTCGTCCAGCTCCAAACATTGCGCCCCATTGCAGCATGTTGCCTATCATCGATATGGCACCGGCAAAGGTGGCGGCGATGGAGGAGATCAGAATATCACGGTTTTTAACATGAGCCAGTTCATGAGCCATGACCCCTTCCAGCTCATCCGGCGTAAGTATGCGCAACACACCCTCGGTGGCGGCAACAGCAGCATGGGAGGGATTTCGTCCGGTAGCAAAGGCATTGGGTGAGTCATCAGGAATGATGTAAACCTTTGGCATGGGGAGCCCGGCACGACCGGCAAGTCGCTCTACCATACCGTAAAAGGAGGGATGAATCTCGCGGGTAATTTCCTGAGCGTTGTACATCCTGAGGACGATTTTGTCGGAAAACCAGTAGGAGCCGAAGTTCATAACGGCAGCCATCAGAAAGGCAA
>CAYQMO010000035.1:7336-24200 GCA_964418315.1 uncultured Geobacter sp.
TTGTCGGAAAACCAGTAGGAGCCGAAGTTCATAACGGCAGCCATCAGAAAGGCAACCATCATGCCACCCTGGCCACCGACCGCACCGCCCATGGTTACAAGTAAAATGGTAAGCAGGGAAAGAAGAAAGGTGGTTTTAAGTATGTTGTTCATTTTTTCTCTCCTCCGACGATTAAGATTTCGCCAGTGTAAAAAAAAACTTTTACCCACAGCGAATAATATGCCTCGGATAAAAGTCTTGCCTGCGATATATATCGTTCCCGATCCGAGTCTTGCGACTGTGCTGACGAACACGGGATCAGCCATGTCTCCGGCTGATAGCTACTCCCCTTTATTTAGCGGCAAGCGTATTACATCACTCAGCAGCAAGTCAAGTTATTTTTGGTTTTTGTTTCTGCTCAATGCACCTTGACAGAACGAATTGTGGCATGGTATTTCAGCTACGCAATAAGCACGGTTTGTTGCATGACAATCAAATAACGAATCACGGTGCCCGCGAGGGCTTGATAGGGAAGTGAGGTGTACTTCCGGTTTCATCTCGGTATGGAATTGGAACAAGTCCTACGCGGACCCGCCGCTGTAAGCGAGGACAAAGGGCAATAAGTCACTGGTTGAAAAACCGGGAAGGCGCCCGGCGGAAGAGTCGCGAGCCAGAAGACCTGCCATGATTTCAGCACTCAACTATTCCCTTTGGTAAAGGGTGAGCCACTCAATTAATCAGACTTTGAATACGAAAAGTCCGTATACTGCTCTCGCAGGTACGGACTTTTTTTGTTGCAGGAGAATCTCATGCACATCATGGAAGGTTTTTTACCGGTTTCCCATGCCATCGGCTGGAGCGCTGTTTCAGCACCATTCGTCGCTTATGGTCTGTACACCATAAACAAAAGGATTAAGGAGAAACCGGAACAGCGGATGTTGCTTGGCGTTGCTGCCGCTTTCACCTTTGTTCTTTCTGCTCTGAAACTGCCTTCAGTCACCGGCAGCAGCTCACATCCGACCGGTACAGGTCTGGGTGCCATACTGTTTGGCCCGTCCGCAATGGCTCCGATCGGAATGGTCGTGCTGCTGTTTCAGGCGCTATTACTTGCACATGGCGGCCTGACGACGTTGGGTGCCAACATCTTTGCCATGGCAATTGTCGGGCCGTTTGCGGCGGCGGCCATTTTCAGGCTTGCCAAAGCGGCAAAATTGCCGTTCGGAACATCAATCTTCCTCGCTGCGTCTTTGGCAGATATCCTTACCTACGTCACAACCTCGGCACAACTTGCATTTGCCTTTCCCGACCCTATTGGTGGCTTTGCTCCCTCTTTTGCCAAATTTGCCGCCCTCTTTGCCATAACCCAGATACCTCTGGCAATCAGCGAGGGGCTACTGACAGTCGTCGTTATGAATGCTCTGGCGCGTTTCAATGCTCCGGAACTTCAGGATTTGAATGTGATAACAGCTCAGGAGGTGAAGGTATGAAACGCTATCAGAATCTGCTGATGATTACTTCTGTCGTTGTCCTTGTTGCCCTGCCGCTCTGGATGGTAAAAAAGCCTGCACCAGGCGCTGATGGCAAAGAAGTACAGTTTTTTGGGGGAGTCGATGACAAGGCAAAAAACCTCGTCGGCGTCATATCTCCCGGATACAAACCTTGGCTCAAACCACTGATGGAGCCGCCGGGCGGAGAGGTCAGCTCGATGCTCTTTGCCCTGCAGGCGGCTCTCGGCGCCGGCTTTATCGGCTATTGGTACGGCTGCTCCAGAACACGCGCAAAACAAAATCAGGCCCTTCAGAAAGAATCCCGGTGCTGACCGAACAATCCGCATATTTAAACCGCTGGCGGCGGATATCCCCTGCTGCGAAAGGGTTGTTCACCCTCTCCGGTATTATTGCCGCCTTTGCCGCTGGTTCGCCCCGAACAGCGCTGCTGGTAGCTCTTGTTATGTCAGCAATTGCAATTTTCGGCGCCGGCGTCCCTCTAACCTGTTATCTACGAGTGGTGGCCCCACCGCTGCTCTTTCTGCTGGCAAGCGTACTGTCACTGATGATTTCTCTTGATTTTGGCATATCTACCACCGGTCTGTCTCTCCATCTCACAGAGTCGAATCTCCTCCGAATCGCCCATACCGGCAGCCGTTCACTCGCCTGCTTAACCGCCCTTCTCTTTCTGGCTCTGACTACCCCGCTCTCTGATATTATCTCTCTGCTGCGCCGTTGCAGGGTACCTGAGACACTACTTGATCTTATGACGCTCTGCTACCGAACACTCTTTGTACTATCGGAAGCGGTTCATGACACTATGACGGCTCAGTCTGCCAGACTCGGCTATACGACTCTGAGCATCTCCATGCGTTCGCTCGGTGGACTCATCTCCAATCTGATTGTACAGGTCTGGCAGCGGAGCCTCGCACTTCATAATGCCGCCGAGGCACGGGGTAACGACGGCGCACTCCGCTTTCTTGAAAACAGCTACGACAACACATGCCTAAGCGTAGCAATTGCCACTGTCTCCGGCTGCTTGATAGTAGCGTTGGCGACCCTGCTGACATGACCAGCGCTTTTCTGACATTGGAGAACGTTTCCTATCGCTATCCCGACGGCTCACCGGCTCTTGACAACTGTTCCCTGAAGGTTCGCAGAGGATCGCGAACCGCTCTGCTCGGCGCAAACGGTGCCGGCAAAACGACTCTGTTTCTCCATCTGAACGGTATCTTCCGCCCTTCTGACGGTCAGGTTCTCTGCAACGGCATCCCGCTTGATTACAGCCGTGCCGGCATGCGGAAACACCGCAGCCAGGTCGGACTCGTCTTCCAGAACCCTGACAGCCAGCTTTTCTCTGCCAACGTGCGGGAAGATGTTTCGTTTGGGCCGATGAATATGGGGATTGAAGATGGTGAGGTGCGGAAACGGGTGGAAGAGTCTCTGCTGGCGGTCGGAATGAACAAATATGCTGACAGGCCGGTTCATAACCTGAGTTTCGGCCAGAAAAAACGGGTCTGTATAGCTGGCGTTCTTGCAATGCATCCTGAAATACTCCTGCTTGACGAACCGATGGCGGGGCTCGATGCCAATATGCAGGAAGAACTGATGGCGATTCTCGATCGGTTGCACGCCGCAGGCATTACCATTATAATTGCCACTCACGACCTTGATTTTGCCTATGGATGGGGTGACGACGGTATTGTCATGGAAGCGGGACGACTTCTCGCCGAAGGAGCTCCGACGAAGATACTTCTCCGTGATGACGTACAGAGTGCGCTTGGCGGCACCCCGTTTGTCGCAGAAATTACCCGGCAACTTCTCTTGATTGGTATCGATCTTCGTGATAATGAATATCTGCCACGCAGCAAAAGTGAATTACTGTTGGCAATTTCGGCACTGACAACACAAGCAAGACGGGAGAGAACACCATGATCATTGTTACCGGTGGCGCAGGATTGATCGGCAGCGCTGTAGTTCAGCGTTTGAACGAGAGCGGCAGAGACGATATTCTGATTGTAGATCACCTTGGCCACACCGATAAATGGCGCAATCTGGCGCCACTCCGCTTTATGGATTACCTGGAAAAAGATACTTTCGAGCGGATGCTCGATGCAGGCCACCTGGCCGGGCGCCTTCCGGGTCATCGCGGACTTGACGCTGTCATTCACCTGGGTGCCTGTTCGGCTACGACAGAGGCGGACGCCACATATCTCGTAAAAAATAACTTTGAATATTCACGCAAGCTTGCACTGGCGGCTCTGGCAGCCGGTGCCCGCTTCATCTACGCCTCCAGTGCAGCAACATATGGGAGTGGAGAAAACGGTTTTGCGGATGATGACAGTCAACTGCCGTTGCTCAGGCCGATGAATATGTACGGCTACTCCAAGCAGCTCTTTGACCTCTGGGCACTACGCCAGGGGCTGCTTAACACGATTGTCGGCATTAAATACTTTAACGTCTATGGCCCCAATGAACAGCACAAAGGCGAAATGAGCTCGCTCGTCCTCAAAGCTTATGAACAGATTTGTGCCACCGGCAAACTCAAGCTGTTCAAGTCCTATCGTCCCGAATATGCCGATGGTGAACAGTTGCGCGACTTTGTCTACGTCAAAGACGCCGCTGCCATGACACTTCACTTTCTTCAGGCGACCGATGCTAAAGGAATCTTCAATGTCGGCGGCGGCACTACCGTCAGTTGGAACCGTCTTGCCGCTGCTGTGTTCAGCGCCATGGGAAAATCTGTCAATATTGAATATATCGAGATGCCGGAATCAATCCGGGACAGCTACCAGTACCTCACCTGCGCCGATACTTCAAAGATCATAGCGGCTGGGTACAGAGATCCGGTCATTTCTGTCGAAGATGCGGTTTACGATTACGTCAGAAATTATCTTGTGCCAGGAAAACGAATAGGTGATTAATAAAAACTCCAACAGGTGTCCCATGTCCCTCGCAGAACAGGTATTAGAAGGAAACATCCGTGCCGCCGCGCGACTGATGCGCGACATTGACGATGGCCGACCTCAGGCGATTCAAGAGTTGAAGAAACTCTATCCGCACACCGGCAAAGCTTTTATCATCGGCATTACCGGGCCGCCGGGTGCGGGGAAATCGACACTGGTAGACCAACTGACCGCCTCGTTCCGCTCTCGGGGTAAAAAAGTAGGTATCGTCGCAATAGATCCGACCAGCCCCTTTACCGGTGGTGCCATTCTGGGTGACCGCATCCGTATGAACCGGCACTCCTGCGACGAAGGGGTCTTTATCCGCAGCTTGGCAACACGGGGCGCACTGGGCGGCCTTTCCCGTTCAACATCTGATGTTGCGCTGGTTATGGACGCTCTCGGTATGGATATAGTTATCATCGAAACAGTTGGCGTCGGCCAGGACGAGGTCGATATTGTTAAAGAGGCTCACACAACCTGCGTCGTCATGGTACCGGGACTCGGTGACGATATTCAGGCGATTAAAGCCGGAATCCTGGAAATTGGCGATATTTTTGTCGTCAACAAAGCCGACCGTGAGGGCGCAGACCGGACTTCCAGGGAACTAAACAACATGCTGGACATGCGTAATACTGAGACTGATGGCTGGAACCCTCATGTTTTGAAGACCGAGGCGCAGCGGGGAACCGGTATTGAGGAGCTTACCGAAGAAATTCTCTCCCACAGGGATTTTTTTCAATCGAGTGGCGCCATTACCGATTTTTTAAGCAATCGCAGTAAACGCCATTTTATAGGTATCCTGCGTGACACTCTGCTAAATAATGCTCTGCTCTATATGTCAGAAAACAATGACTTGGAGAGAATTACGACAGATATTAACGACCGCCGCACTGATCCGTATTCAGCCGTAGAAGGGGTTATCTCAAAAATAATGCCGGATAGAGGAGCTGTTTAAACGTTGAATTTTTCCCGAATTGCTCTATAATCCACCAGAATGAATAATTGATTTTTCTACTGGAGGTCACTCATGTCGCTGACAGGAATAGCCCTGATAATCATTGCTGTCGCTATTTGCGTTCTAGTATTAACGCTGGTTCCGACGCTCCTCACGATTAAACGCTCTGCAGCTTCGCTCGGAGAGTTGTCTGATATGGTTAAAGGGGAATTGCAACCGACCCTGAAGGAGCTGACCAGCATACTTGCGGAGTTGAAAACTGTCGGCGGCGGCGTTGCCGAGCACACTGATGATGTCAAGCGTTTCATGTCGGCGCTGGGTGAGACCGGCGGGAATCTCCACACGATTAACCGTGCGGTTTCTGTTGTCAGCAATGCTGTTAATACCTCTTCGGCGTGGACAACCGGCGCCAAGGTTGCAGGAAAATATATATTGGAGCAGTATCTAAAAAAAAAAGGAGGTAGTAATCATGTCCGACAATTGTGAAGTATCAGCGGGAACTGTATTGGTATCATTTGTAGCTGGGGCGGCAATTGGAGCGGTATTTGCCCTGTTGTACGCACCCAAAAGTGGTCGTGAAATGCGTGATGATATCCATGATCTGACGGAAGACGCCGTCGATAAAATCAAGGAATACGCCAAAGAAGCTCAAGACAAAATCAAAGCTGCTGTAGAAGAGGGCAAGGAAACATTCACAGAAAAAAAATCTGTTCTGGCTTCAGCAATTGAAGCTGGTCGTGAAGCAATCCAAAAAGAGCGGGCTTCAGTAAAGTAGTGTTCAGGCAGCAGCAAAAAAACCCACCTCGGTGGGTTTTTTTGTAACAATTTTAGCCCGAAGATCCTCCCACTCCACGCGACATTTTGCAGCAAACCCTTGAATTTCATACATTTTTCGCATCATTGACTTTCAACAGTGCTTCCGTTATACTCCCCCTCCCTATGAAACGACAAAACGTATGTACATATATTTTCCTGATTATTTCCGCTCTGCTCTACGCTTTGCCAACAGCAGCCATGGAGCCGATTCAGCCTCTCCTTGCAGAGTTGACCCGCCCAATCACACTGCTATCCGAAACATCAGTCGCTCCTGCGCTTGCTACCCTGGGCAACCAGAGCTCAACAGGTCACGATGCGGCAGCAGCTCTCCCTGTGATTTTTTCGCTTGAAGAGTTGCGTGCATCCAGTGAAGATGAAAGTGAGTTTGAACTCCCGGATGCCGATTTGCCGATTTCCGATATCCCCTTAACGCTTAACAGCAAAGTTGAATATTTTCTCTCCTACTTTCAGACCAGAGGCAAAGTGCCATTTTCAA
This sequence comes from uncultured Geobacter sp., assembly GCA_964418315.1. GTDB lineage: Bacteria > Desulfobacterota > Desulfuromonadia > Geobacterales > Pseudopelobacteraceae > JACRCG01. The sequence goes on from CAYQMO010000035.1 coordinate 14,018, forward strand.
AGTGGTTATCGCGCTCGACTCGCTACATTCCAATGATGAAAGATATTTTGAAGCGCGAAGGGATGCCGGAGGATCTGGTGTATGTCGCCATGATAGAGAGCGGCTTCCAGATGCACGCCAAATCATGGGCTAATGCTGTCGGCCCATGGCAGTTCATTTCCGAAACCGGACGACGCTATGACCTGCGTATTGACCAATGGATCGATGAACGCAAAAATCCGGTCAAAGCGACAACTGCTGCGGCACTCTACCTGAAAGATCTGTACGGTATGTTCAAAGGTGACTGGTATCTGGCAACCGCCGGTTACAATGCCGGAGAGAATAAAATCCTGCGTGCTATCAGCATGTACAACACCAATGACTTCTGGGAGATTTCCCGTGGATCATATCTAAAGCCGGAAACGAAGGAATACGTACCCAAACTTCTGGCGGCCGCCATCATCGCCAAAGATCCGGCCAGGTTTGGTTTCACCGACATCGCCTACCTGACACCGATCGAGTATGACACTGTCACAATACCTTCCCGTACCAACCTTGATCTGGCAGCAAAACTGAGCGGAACCACCTACGAAGTACTAAAGGAGTTGAATCCTGACCTGCGTCACTGGTGTACTCCACCCAACTATCCCGACTATCTGCTCAAAATCCCCAAAGGGAGCAAGCAGCAATTCGAAGCTGAATATCTGAAAGTCCCCGAAGATAAGCGCTTTACCGATCGGATTCTGTACAGCCACTACCAAGTACGCAAAAGGGATTCCCTTAAAAGCGTGGCACGACGTTTCAAAACGACACCTGCGACTCTGGCAGAGATCAACGGTCTGAATACGAAGAGTCGTATAGCCGGAAAGACGCTGATTGTGCCCGTCAAAGAAACCGTAAATTTCAGCCATGAAGGGCGTGTGGCGAAATCAACACCTGATAAGGGGGTATACGCAAAATATTACACAATAAAAAGTGGCGATACTCTCACAGAAATCTCCAAACGTTTCAATGTTTCAACAAAACTTCTTTCCGCCTGGAACAACCTGAAAACAAAAATTGCTCTCAAGCCGGGTCGGCGCATTATTATCGCAAAGTTTACTGAAATAAATGGTGAAATGATCCCCGATGCATCCAAAAGTTGACTCCGTTATCCCAAGTCTCCGTATAATGAAAGGAATCACCGATGTATAATCTCCTGATCTCTGCAGCAGCTTCAATTGCCGTGCTGCTGATAATGATTTTTGTCCTCCTGCTTCCATGGTGGGCCTCACTGATAGTAGCCTTTATAATCTTCGCCATTGTATTCGTTATTTTCTCGAAAATAACCATGAAGAAGGTTATGACAGCCCTCGAGACAGCCGGTAAAGATCTTCAGGCACAGCCGCCTCGCTTTGAAAAAGCGATCCGGGTGCTGAAAGATGCGCTGCAGTATAGCAAATGGCAAATCTATGTCGAAGGGCAGCTCGAATCACAGATCGGAATGATCTACTATATGAAGCGTGATTTTACGAATGCCTTCCCGCATCTGGAGAAGTCTTTCTTTAAAAACTGGGCTGCCACAGCCATGCTGGCCGTTTCTTACATGAAGCGCCAGAAGAAGGAGAAGATGATCAGCACCTTCGAAAAAGCGGTGCAGTGGAACTCTAAGGAATCCATGCTCTGGGCTCTCTACGCATACTGCATGAATGAGAGCGGTGAAGCTGATAAAGCGAGGGGTATTCTCACCAAGGGGCTCAAAAAGAACCCTGGTGATGAAAAGTTGCAGAATCTGCTGCAATCTCTGCAAAATGGTAAAAAAATGAATATGCGCGTGTATGGTGATATCTGGTTTCAGTTCCACCTGGAAAGCCTCGGCGCCCTCCAGAAGTATCAGATGGAATCAATGGGGGGGCGCATGCAACGGCGTATGGGTGGAAGAAGGTAGAATAAAGGGGATTCCGTACCGGAGTCCTTTTTTGTTAGCAGAGCTATACTTTGCACGGTTAATTCTACTTTGCCTACTGTCAGGGGTTAAATGTCTGAACGTCAAATTTCTATTTTACCTTTCCTGTCAATCTGTCTGATTGGCTTCATTTCCTTATTCAGCTCATATCTGCGCACGCCGGTCATGCCTCTTTATGCAGCCTCTCTGGGTGCTGATCCATCCCAAGTCGGAATTATCAATGGAGCATTTATGTTTACCGCCGGATTATTATCAATTCCGGCTGGTATGCTTGCAGACCGTATCGGCAGAAAGATTCCTATTATCGCAGGTAGCCTTGCCATTGCAATTTCCTCCCTGTTAATCCCGCTATGCCATCTGCCAATGCAAATGGCTGTGGTTTATGTTCTTTTTGGAGTGGGGTTGGCAGCTTTTGCGCCAAGCATACTTTCACTGGTGGCTGATGTCACACCCCCGGATAAGTTTGGGCAGGCATATGGCCAGTATACCACGGCGGGCTATTTTGCCATGACCATTGGACCCGCTGCGGGAGGTGTTCTTGCCAAATCATTCGGGTTGAAAGAGGTATTTTTTGTTTCAGGGGGATTATCAGTTGCTGCCACTTTGCTGGCTTTCCTGGTACTACCCAAAGGAGTGTGCCGACACAAACCGGATCTGCACACAGTTATCGGTAGCAGTCTGGAGTTGCTCGGTAACCGGTATCTACTGGCGTGCCTTATTGCGACTGTCGGTAGCTGCATAGGTTTCGGCGTGTTTATTACGTTTTTGCCACTTTTTGCAGTAACTCTCGGGTTTGATGCCGCACAGGTCGGAATTGTGTTCGCAGCTCAGGCGCTAACCAATGTGCTGTTCAGGATTCCTATCGGCATCATTGCCGACAAAATTGATCGACGTTGGATTGTAGTTGTTGGCATGTTCCTGCTAGCTTTGGCTCTTGGGGCATTGGGACAGGCTGAGCATTTAAGTCACATGGTAGTATGCGCCATTGTTTTGGGGGTTGGTATGGCTCTGATCTATACCGCAATTGGCGCATTGATTGCGGAACAGGTGCCTGCGACTCAACGCGGATTGGCAATGGGAATGTACCACAGTTCAGTTTTTATGGGGATGATGTCAGGTTCAACAGCTATGGGAATTGCCTTGAAGCAAATTAGTTATCCCGTTTGTTATGCTCTTTCAGGTGGCATGGCATTATTGGCGCTGGTATGGTTCATTATTTTGCTGCTGCGCAATGGCTCGGCCACATACTCCAAGCCGTTGACCTCTATCTCGTAGACCATCTGAAGCATTTCACCAAGTATTTACAAAAACGGTATAACAACAATTCCAACATCGCTCCAATATTTGGATCACGCGTGCGGGAAAGCGTATGATAGAGATTCGGGTTGTTCAGATAAATCTTCTCCGGCTTTTCCATCTCGCGCACCGCTCCCTACAGATCCCCGGTCATCTCCTGCAGCAGGTAAAGTTTGGCCGTTACCGTGCGCACGCACTCCACTACCTTCCGCAGATTTTCCTCATCAAGCCCGCACTCCTCCTCAATCCCCTGAAACCAGGGGAATCCTTTGGGGAGGGGTGTCAGGGTGCCGTCACGAAGAAGCAGCACGTCCACCATGTCGTTTACCCTTCCCTTAGCCTCCCATGGATCACGATAGTTGAACTGGCGGGCAATAACATTCATCCCCATGCCGTTCGGGAAAATTGCTTTTACTTCAAAGGAAAATTCTCGCGGAGCACTATAGCTGTCGCTCCGACCGGAGCGGATCATCACCTCTGCTCCGGCTTCTTGTAGAATTGCCCCGACCGATTCTGCGGTCATGGCTTGATACGTCTCCATAATCAGATCTCCATGCGTAATTCGACGCCCCATGGCGCCGGTTTTTCACCTGCGGCGGTCAGCACCCAAAGTGTGGGAAACTCCATAGCCTCAGGTGTCGGGCCGATTCCGTCGGTAAGATAGATTACTGCAGCAGGAAGCGGCTGCATACTTTTTGCGTAGGCGAATACAGGTCTCAGATCGGTGAAACCACCGCCGTCATAGCGCGCGACAATGCCAGGAACACCGCTGAATGACTGTATCCGCTGGATGCGGCTGTTCGCGTACAGCACTGTGACGGTGGCGTCGCGGCCACTGGCGATTTGGAGTAGTTCCCTGGCAAAAGCCTCCCGAAGTTCGGGGGAATTGGTTGAATCGCTGACGTCAATCCCTACCAGCAGATTGAGCCTGCGCCGTTTTCTGATTCCGGGTGTCGTGTGCTCAAAACGACGATGTTCCCGCATCCATGAGCTTCTACGCCCGGTACGTCCGGCAGTGGCGATGAATTGGCGGAGAATCTGCCGCCATGGGAGGGGAGATGGTCGGAGCAGTGCGTCAACAATACTACGGAGCTCTGCCGGAGTTTCACCATCGCTTCCCCGAAGGCTCTCTCTGGTAATCGCCCGGATCGTCTCCTCTGCCAGCGCCAGTGGCGTGCTGTCGGCGTCGTGCCACAGTTTGTGACTGTCAAGAGTCGTCATTAAATCGTTGCTGCGTCCCTCGCCATCTGCTCCATGCTCCGACTTTTCCGCATCGCCAAAACCGCTACCATCAAGATTGCCTGTGTCAAGGTGGTGAGTGAGTTGTTGATAATACTCCTCTGCTGCCAGTCCATCGGCAGTGTCGTACAGTTGCGGGAGGAGCGCATCTGCAGGAAGATTGGCTATGCCCGGATTTATCGCAAGGTCGCAGGAGACATCCCAGTCATGCTGATTACGCCCCTTGCGGCGGAGCGGATGGAGGTGCAGCAGATGTTTGACCAGGTGTTCCAGCAAAGCCTGCTGTTGATGTGGTGCCAGAACTGCAAACGGGGCGGGATCGACTGTCAGGACTGGGATGCCGTTACGCACCGTTACCCCGGCTTCTTTACCATCGAGCGAACGTAGTTCCCGGCGCAGATTGAGGATAAAATGACCGTAAAACGGGCGCTCCCGCAGCAGGCGTACAACGGCATTTTCAAGCGAACTGCCGTTCATGCCTCGCGGGAAATGGTCTGTATGGCGTCAAAAATAACGGAGTCGTATCTGTCTTTAGCAATGCCTAGAGCGACCTCCGGGATTTTAAGCAGCGACTTGACAAAACCGAAGCGAAGATCGCGTGGCAGCACGGCGATGTAGGCAACCAGATTGACTTCCTGATCGTCGCTGAGTGTTGGCGCTGCCTGCAGCGTGGCGACAAGATCGTTCATTGTTGTGGCCTGCACGTCATCCCGTTGTTGCTCCGCCTGCCTGGCAACCAGTGCCCAGTCGTTGAGAATCTGTCCGGCAGTGAGAGGTCGCCCTTTGCTGTCAGCCAACCAGCGCATAAAAGTGATGGCGGCTTCCTTGCCTATAATTCCGGCGTAGACCTCCATTTCAAGGTCACCGGGAAAGCGGCAGTTCTGACGCAGGATGCTGACCATTTCCCAGCCACGTTCGGTCGGCTCTACCTGCAGCTCCATCGGCGCCCCCTGACGTGCCAACATGCAGGAGTTGCCCGCCAGAAAACGGCGCACATCGCCGGATAGTTCTCGCCGCGCAGCATAGCTGGCCCAGCATTGATAATCGGTCTCAACGAACAGCATCACCATTCGGTCGATCAGGGCGCGGTCGAGTGTAGCGACCTGATATGTGCCGTCCGGGGGATTGATGCTGACGACGACCTTATGGCGTTTGGAGAGGTGGTGGGTGTGCAGCGAGCGGAACAGCCCCTCAGCGGGCGGCTCCACAAATTGAAAGATTGCCTGCAGGGTGTCTTCCTGCTGAGCCCGGTTCAGCTCATCGCAGTGAACCACGGTCGGCGCAGCGTCATCGCCCGGCCACCACGACGGTCGCGACCAGTGCATAACATCACCATCACGAAAGGGGATTCCAACAAGATCACCAACCTCCATCTGCCCCAGACGAAGTGACACATACTGTCGTTCAATCTCCCGGCACGCCTGAATAATACCGGCGCTCTTGCCGACACCCCGATGACCGACCACGCACGGGGTCAGGTCAGTTTTGGTGATAATTTCCTTGATGACGGTTTTCATCTGTTCGATATTCATAGCGGTACTCCGACGGGTAGAATTTACTTGAGAGTGGTTTATTTGCTGTTACTTTGCCGTTACCCCACTTTTTAAAGTGGGGCAAGGGGGGATTTGCCTTTGACGTTATTTCTCTCAGAAAAAGGTATTTACTCAGTTCCCAGCCAGCCAGACAAACTTGTCCAACCTTGGTGAAACATCAGCGTCGGCACGTTATTGAAAAAAGCCCCTGATCTCTGCGATAAAATTTCCAAGCGATGCCGGTGATGCTGAGGCGTTATTTACGATCAGCGTGCGTTTGTAGGAGTGATTAAAGCCGCTGATCCTATGGGTACGCAGAGTCCCATCTGATACCTGCTTTTTAACTACAGCCCCGGAAATAAAAGCGAGTCCACAGCCGTCAAGCACCGAACGGATGATCAGATGCAGGTCGTCGTAATATATTATTCTGTTGAACTCCGCACAATCCCTGCCCAGTTGTTTCATGTTTTGATGAAGCAATTTGCTAGAACAGCAGCCTTCCTTTCTGGTGTAGAGATCAAAACTGGTCAACTGCTCAATAGCCATTTCCTCATCCGTAAGAGCCAACTGAGGAGAACTGACAAAGAGTACTTCATCGCCCGGCAGTTCAAATGTTTCAAACTCGTCAAGTTCATAATCCTCATTGTGCTCAATCACACCTACCTGATACAGCCCCTTACGCATCCCATCGACGACCTTATCCGGCATCTCAAAGAAAAACTTTAGTTCCGACATATCAGGATTCAGCAGCATGAAGCCTTTCAAGATGTCAGGCAGGTATGCGACACCAAAAGATGGAGTGCAGCAGAAAATAATCCCGACTTTGGGAGAGGGCATACGGAGATCGGCCAACAGTTCGCTCTCAAGCTTTAACATTTTTTTAGCTTTTTCTATAACTATTTGCCCTGAGTCGGTTGCTGTCAGAATTGGCCCACTTCGGTCTATCAGAGAATAACCGTACTGATCCTCCAGAAACTTGATTCTTCGGGACACTGCAGACTGGGTAATAAAAAGATTATCGGCTGTTTTAGAAAAACTACCGGTAGCAACAGCATCCACAAATGTGCGTAAATACTCAGTTTTCATCAGAAAATACCGTAAACCCCTGTTTTATTGCGTAAAGCGCATAGCGCCATGAGAAAGTTTCGTTTCCACAATAACAGATGATGGGACTAAAATCCCCGAAATTTTTTTAAAGTTACAATTTGAACTGAAATATTTCGGCCGCACGAATAATTCCAGAAATGGAATAACATAGAGGGAGGTGAATGGAAATAATTGTTATGAGCTGAAGTGCAAGGAAACGGTTTTATTCTCACACATTTATTATGGGGAGGAATTATGTCGGAAAAGTTGATGAAGAAGAGCGGAGTGTATAAATTCGCGCTGCTTGTGACGGTTGTGGCTGCAGGACTTACACTATGGGGTTGCGGGAAAAAAGAGTATGATGATGTGGCCGCACAACGCGCTACTGCTTTAGCTGCTGCTGTCACTACAACAAAAAGTTCTTCAGTTATTGACGCGTTAACACTCAAGGGATGGATTGATGAAGGCAAACTGAACGCACCTTTTGGCAGCAAGGATCGGGTTGTTGTGGTTTCTGCATCCACTTTCGCCAACTGGTCGACTACTACAAAAGGACATATTCCGGGGGCGGTACGCCTTGATCCTGTAACGGAGATATCGCAATCCCGCGTTGAGGGGCTCGCGCTGGCCAGCAGTATGATGCCAGATGGTTCATTGATGGATAGTATCGTAAAAAAGCTGGGTATTGATGCGAACACGACGATTGTCTTTTCACTGCCCAAAAATTCTTCAATTTATGACCAGGCAGTGCCATTCTGGAACTTCCGGTATTGGGGTTTTGCACGGGAGCGTCTGAAAATTCTGAACGGTGGCGATGATGCGTGGGAAGTTGCTGGATTTACTCTGTCACGCGATACCAAGGACAAATATACTCCTTCAACCTGCAGCGTAAGTCAAAATGCAGCCCTGAAGGATGTTGTCCGTTATTCGCTCAGCGAAATGATCGGTAAGGTAGACGAACTTATTGCAAAGCCTGATTTAAAAAACACCTGGCAGATAATAGATGTCCGTGGTTTTACAACGAATCCTTATTTGACTAATGCTCAGCGTCTTTCAAGCGCGACAATGTACCTGAAACGCTTGAATGGTGACGCAACTAAAAACTATGTGTTTCCGGATAAGCCAGCTTTTGAGGCGGCGCTCCTCGATGGTACTAACTACAAGGTAAGAACTGGTTCACCTATCACCGCAACACACCCTACGGATGGAGCACATATTTCTGCAACAAAGAAAACTGTTGTGATGTGCGGCGCATCAGTTTCCGCCTCTGTCAGTTTTGTACTGTTTGACGCCGTCCTATCTGTTCCGGAAGGGGATATTGCAATGTACGACGGTTCGTCAAGCCAGTGGAACAACTATAACACGGCACGCTTGACTGCTGCATATCCTAATACTATTGCTACGGCAGCTCAAAGAAATGCATGGTCGTTCAACGTATATACCAGCCCGGTCAATCCGCTAGCAATCAGCAAAAACAGAGCACAGGGAGCTTTCCCGTCTTCCATGACGAGCGCATTAGCTGGCATCTGGGCTATCTTCTCCCCGGTGCTCGATCCAACACATGTGGATATGAACCAGATTGAAAATATTGATAAAGCGTATATCAAGCCTGTTTCTGCTCCAAGTACACCAACTTCAACAACGCCAAGCGTAGGCAGCAATACCGGCGGCGGATGCTGATACATAAAGTTTGATGTAATGCCCGGTTACGGGCTGACCTATTCGAAAGGAGTTAAAAGATGAAAAAAAATATACTTGGTGTTGCGCTGGCAGGTACCATTCTTTTGGCCGGCACAGCCTTTGCCGGACCACAGATGACTTTTGGCCCTAACAACGAGGGAACGCTGCAACTCGATTACAAAGGGCAGTTTCAGGTAATGGTTCGTGATACCGGCAGCGGAGCTGCAAAGGATGAATCAACAGCCGACTTCAACTTCCGCCGTAATCGTCTTGCCCTGATGGGTGCGTATGGCGATATCATGAGCATGTATGTGCAGACCGAGTTTCTGGAAAAACAGAATATTAATTCTCTTACTGTCGTTGATGGTGATGCCGCTTCTGATTTTACAATTCTGGATGCCCAGATGCGCTTTGAGTTTAATAAAGCGTTCAATGTTCATGTTGGTAAATTCAAGTACAACATGAGCCGCGAGAACCTCGAGGCGTGTGAAGTGCCTCTGACGCTTGACCGTTCGATTTTTATCCGCGCACCGTTTGTAACCACTCGTGATAAAGGTGTCGCAGTCTGGGGCAACCTGTTCAACGATATTTTTCAGTATCGCCTGGATGCTATGAATGGTCGCACTGCAACCGGTTCGGTTACTCCTGAGTCCAACTTTCGTTACACCGGACGTGCTCACCTTTCCCTGCTTGATCCTGAAACAAGCTATGGATATAAGGGAACCTATCTTGGTAAGAAAAAGGTGCTGACGGTTGGCGGTGCTTACCAGATGGAGTCGAAGGTCGCCTACGCTGATACCGTTGCCAAGAGTGGAGCCGTCGATTACAAGGGGTGGACAGCAGATCTCTTCTTTGAGTATCCGGTTTCGGATATCGGCACCATTACACTCTCAGGCGCTTACGAAAATATTGATCTTGACGGCGCTTATAAAGGAACAAACCCAGATGCCGGGACAATCGGAGTTAACGGAGAAAAGAACGGCTGGTACGTCAAAGGAGCTTACATGCTCCCCAAACTTCCTCTGCAGATATTTGGCCGTTACGAGAGGTGGCAATTTGCGGCCCTTAACCTGAGCAGCTCCGGTGTTGCCGCAGATACCATTTATGACCAAAGTGTCGACTGGTACGGATTCGGCGCTAACTACTATTTCCGGGATCAGAATCTGAAGCTGACCATGGAATATGCAAAAACTAATTTTGACAAGCAGAATGCAACAACCAAAGACTTCGGCACATTTATTACGCAGTTGCAGTTGATTTTCTAATCTGCCCACCGCGTTATAACATAATGGCCTGGCAGGTTCCCATTCCTGCCAGGCCATTTATGATTCAGGATATGCAGTGTCGCCAAAGCATGCTTCAAACACAAGGTTGGCTCCGGGGTAATGGAAGCAGGATGCCGCACCGTAGTCGGTCAGAGATTGAA
>CAYQMO010000036.1:0-2850 GCA_964418315.1 uncultured Geobacter sp.
AGATAAGCCGGGCGATTTATGCCGGTCACCCTCTCGGTGACATAGCAACCTTCGAATCTGTCCGCTCCATCACCCGTCAGGATCTGGTTGACTTCCATAGCCGCTATTACCGCCTTGACAACATGATTCTTGCGGTCTCGGGGGATTTTGAGCGAACCGCACTGCTGAAGGAGTTGAATCAGGTTTTCAGACCGGTAAAATACCCGGCCACGCTGGCTCTGGCGAATATACCTCAGCCGAAAGAGATGCTGCAGGGGGCGCTGCTCTACGGCAAAAAGGAGGTCAATCAAACGGTCATACGCATGGGGCATCTGGGACTTACCAAAGATTCGCCTGATATCTATGCGGTTCGCCTGCTGGACTACATTCTTGGGGGGAGTTTTACCTCAAGGTTAACTTTGGAGATCCGTACTAATCAGGGTTTGGCCTACAACGTCGGCAGCCACTTCGACATCGGTCGCCGTTTTACCGGAAGTTTTGTCGCCGAGACTGAAACTAAAGCCGAATCGACAGGAAAAACGATCAAACTGATGAAAAATATTATCGCCAGCCTGACAAAAGAGCCGGTCAGCGATGATGAGCTTAAATCTGCCCGTGACTATATGATAAATTCGTTCATGTTTGGCTTCACCACTCCGGCTTCAATTGTAACCCAGCGCGCACGGCTGGAGTATTACGGCTATCCCGAAGGTTACCTTGAACAGTACCGTGACAATATCGCCAAAGTCACCAGAGGCGATATACTGACCGTAGCACGGAAATATCTGCACCCGGATTCGTTTAAGATTGTTATCGTCGGAGACGCAGCAAAGTTTGATCTGCCGCTCGAATCGCTGGGTAAGGTGCAGGAGCTTGATTTGAAGCTGAATATTCCAAAACCATAAAACGCAGACCCTAAAGGTTTTTAAAACCTTTAGGGTCTTACTTGTGTAATCTCCCCGCGATGCTGTCAGCTACTTTTATGCCATCCAGAGCGGCACTCATTATGCCGCCTGCGTACCCGGCGCCTTCACCAGCCGGATAGAGCCCCTTGACCCCAACAGACTCAAAGCTGCTGTCGCGCAGAATGCGTACCGGAGAGGAGGTGCGCGATTCAATGCCGATCAGGGTGGCTTCGGCGGTTACGAATCCCCGCAACTTCCGTCCGAAATCAGTGATTCCTTCACGCAACGTGTCGATGATAAACGTCGGCAGAACCGTATCAAGTTCTGTTTCGCAGATGCCTGGCCGATAGCTTGTTTTGACGGTACCTTTTCCAGGCAACCCCAAGAAACCGAGCAGGTTTTGCGCAGGTGCCTGATAGCCACCCCCTCCAAGCTCAAACGCACGCTGCTCCCACTTGCGCTGCAGACGGACTCCTGCCAGCGGCCCCGCCCCATCAAAATCATCTTCACGCACATTGACTACCAGAGCGCTGTTCGCATAAGGAGAGTTACGCATTTGGCCGCTCATGCCGTTGGTCACGACCCCGCCCATTTCGGAAGCGCCGCCGACGACGACCCCGCCGGGGCACATGCAGAAGGAATAGGCGCTGCGCCCGCTGGAGCTGCTGTTCCAGGTAACGGCATAATCAGCAGCAGGAAGGTTTGGATGTTTCAGGCTACCATACTGTATGGTATTAATCAGCTCCTGCGGATGCTCAACCCTGAGTCCCATTGCGAAGGGTTTGCGCTGTAGCGGAACGTTCAGCCGCTCCAGCATTTCAAAGGTATCGCGAGCGCTATGGCCGCTGGCCAGAATCAGATGATCGCAGCGCACCTCCTCGCCATCATTCAGGATAACGGCGGATAGAGTCCCGTTAGTGATAACCATGTCAGTCATGCGGCAGCCAAAGCGAAATATAAACCCTTTCTGCTGAAGCTCGCGCCTGATGGCGCTGATAACGGTTCTCAACCGGTCGGTACCGATGTGCGGCTTGGCGAGATACCGGATTTCAGGTTGAGCCCCGAAAGTGGCTAATTTATCGAGTACCCAAGGAACTGTAGGCTCTTTTGAGCGACAGGTAAGCTTACCGTCGGAAAACGTCCCCGCCCCACCCTCCCCGAATTGAACATTAGATTCAGGGTCAAGAGTGCCATCCTTCCAAAAACGCTGCACCGAGAGCGCACGTTGCTCAACAGGCTCACCACGTTCCACAATCGTTGCTGCAACTCCGTACTCTGCCAGACGTAAGGCGGCAAACAGCCCGGCCGGGCCGCTTCCGACAATAACAATTCGTTGTGACGACTGCAGCCGCTTTGGCTTTTGCGGCACCACATCATCTTGCCACTCCAGTGAAGGGTCTGCACCAAGGCGCGTCTGTACTAAGTTATCCGCTGAAAAAGAGAGCGTATAGACTAGCTTTATCTGTGGCTTTTTACGGGCATCTATACCTTTACGGATAATGACGACATTTTTGATGGATGACAGCGGGACGGAAAGCTTCGCAGCCAGGAGAGCCGGCAGCGAAGCTTCGGTATCGTGCGGGGTAAGGAAAAGGTTTCGATAAATGTATGGCATGCCATTAGTTCTGGTGGAGCTTATTTGCGCTCCGGAAGCCGTTCTGCAGCAAGTTTAGCAAACGGTCGGGAGCCTTACCGTCAGTACCGGGCAACCTGCCGAGCGCACAACCCGTTCTGCCGTACTTCCAAAAAGGATACGATCCAGACCGGTTCTGCCATGGGTACCGATTACAATAAGGGACGCATTAACCCTGATCGCAGTTGCCGTAATTTCTTCGTGCGGGATACCGGTTATGATCTCTGTTTTGTAGTTACTGAAAGTACCTAGCCGTGCTGCGCAAAACTCCTCCATCATTCTGGTGGCACTCTCTTCGATCTCTTTTTCAAGCTCTACAAATGATATGTGCGG
>CAYQMO010000036.1:2950-13386 GCA_964418315.1 uncultured Geobacter sp.
TTCTGGTGGCACTCTCTTCGATCTCTTTTTCAAGCTCTACAAATGATATGTGCGGCACATAGAAACCACGCAGATCAACCGGCTCATTAATAACATGGATTATTGTCAGTTCGGCATCAAACTTGGACGCCAGAGTCAGAGCGTAGTCAAAAGCAGATTCAGAATTTTCAGAAAAATCGACGGCTGTCAGAATTTTTGTAAAAGGGGTCATGGTAATCCTCCTCGCCGTATGCTCAGGCTGTTTGGGAAATCTTCTTATTTCATACGGAAATACTTAAGTTATGAGGTATCCAGCCAACATTACTGCTTAATATCTTCGGCAGCAATTTCAATATACGCAGGTTTCCCTGATGCTCCGAGCGACTTATACGGCTTGCCATTCAGTTCCAAGTCCACCCTGGCGGAGTTGCTTAACTCCAACGCAACCTTTTTTTCTGCTTTCCACTCGATGATATCACCGGCTGTAAGCTCGTACGGCTGTGCAGCAGAGCCGTCAACCGTAACCATCAATGCACCGTTCTGGGTCACTGTTATTTTGAGAATGAACCCTTTGGCCACCGCCGCAGACCGTTCCGGCTGCTCACTCTTTTCAACGATGTTGCTCTGGACAGATAGTTTTTCCACTTTAGGGGGAGGAATGTCCTTCACTCTGCGTACAGTGCTTTGCACGTTCTGGACGGCAGCACTCTGCACGGGAGGAGCAATAACTGCTGCTACTTGTGGCTGACGCACCAAAGGGGGTGGCGGGTGCATATAATAATTGGTGGTTATCAGAATCAGCAACAGCAATAATGCAGGGAAAATCATTCTTTTAAGTGTTATTAAAAAGCGTTTGGAACGATGTCTGGGGGGCGATATGCCGTCCGGATCAGCTTTATCCTTCTGAACTCCGAAAAGCTTCGTATACATCCGCGCAATATCATCTGAATTCAGGCCGAGGAAGGTGGCATATATACGAATAAAACCTTTAAGATACACGATGTTAGCAAATTCACTGATCTGGTCATCCTCCAAAGCCTTCAGGTGAGAAATGCTCACTTTTGTCGCTTCAGCAGCCTCTTCAAGTGTAATTTTGTGGAATTCGCGGCAACGGCGCAGTATCGACCCAGGAGAACCGCTACCCGTTTCCTGTGATGATGAAACCGGTTCTTTCATCCTGTTGACACTCACTTGATCCGCTCAAGATAAACAAGAGCAGCCCGTCCATTTTCATTGCCGGGAATAAGGCGCACCGCCTCCTTAAATGAAGAACGGGCGTCATTGATCCGGTTCAGCTTTAGTTGCGCCAGTCCCAGATAATAGTGGGCATCTCCATAATCATTATAGATGGCGAGCGCCTTGTTATATTCGATTATCGCCTTTTCAGTATTCTCTAGTGCGAACCAGACCCTGCCTAGAGAAAGGCGTGCAGCAGGGTTACGGGGATTTCTCTCGATTACCGCCTGTAACTCCTCCATAGCTTTAGAATAATCGCCTTTTCCGAGGTAGGCAAGAGCAAGATTTATTGCTGCATTTTCGTTGTTGTCATAGAAGAGGTCATCTTTTACGATTTTGAACTGCTGAATTGCACTATCCCAGCGCTTCAGCTCAAGATAGGCGACGCCCAGGTCATTACGGGCGGCAGAGAAAGAGGGCTTTAGAAGAATCGCCTTCAAAAACCTCGCTTCGGCAAGGTCTGGACGCCTTTTGCCAACATATGCGCGGGCAAGATTGTAGAGAATATCGGGATTTTCTGGTTCGAGCTTTTCGGCCTCGGTAAGATCAAACAGCGCGGAGGAGTAATTTAGTTCACCAAGATAGGATAGTCCCATCTGGTAGTGGTAGGCAGCGGGGTTTGGTTTCGGGTCGTTCTTACCCCGCCCAGTGATACACCCGGTGGCGGTCAGGGAGAGCAGCAGGAGAGTTATCACATAACAACATTTTTTCATATATCGCTCATATCAATCTGCATCGACAGGTGCCAAATGCTTGCGCCCATGCTGCCGCCAAGGAGAGGTATATGTGACACGCCCCTGCTTCAGTACGAAATATCCTTGAAAGTTGTCAAATCCCTGAAACTGCGGAAACGTGTCTGAATTTCGGAGTATTCAAGCCGCTTCATCCGGTTAAGGCTGAAATCCTCAACATTGAAAGAGGCCATAACGCTGCCGTATATGATCGCCTGGCGAAGTCCATCCTCTGATATATCGCCGCTATTTGCCAGATAGCCCATAAACCCTCCGGCAAAGGTGTCTCCAGCTCCGGTTGGATCGAACACCTTTTCCAGCGGATAGGCCGGTGCAGAAAAAACCGTGTCGGCAGTAAACATCAACACACCATACTCACCACGCTTTATGACCACCCTCTTGCATCCTAGGGCAATTATCTGCCGAGCCGCTTTCACCAGATTCGCCTCTCCAGTGAACTGCCTCGCTTCACCCTCATTAATTAAAACAATATCAACCTTCTTAAGTACCTTCTGCAACGCTTCCGGCTTTGAGAAAATCCAGAAGTTCATGGTGTCGCATGCCACCAGTTTGGGTTTTCTGACCTGTTCGAGTACGTTCATCTGCAGGTCCGGGTCGATGTTGGCAAGAAAAAGATACTCGGCGTCACGATAAGATTCCGGCAGGTTCGGCTGAAAGTCCATCAGTACGTTAAGTTGGGTATCAACTGTCTGGGCTTCGTTCAAATCAAAACCATAGCGCCCGCTCCAGTGGAAGGTTTTTCCGGGGACGCGCTGTAAGCCGGTAGTATCAATAGAGCGACTCTGGAGAAAAGTGACATGCTCTTCCGGAAAATCATCACCGACAACCGCAACCAGTGAGACATCGGTAAAAAAACTGGCTGAGGTCGAAAAATAGGTAGCCGAGCCACCAAGAACATTTTCTTCCCTGCCGAAAGGGGTTTCAACGGTGTCAAACGCTACTGTGCCGACAACAACTATGCTCATTTATTTCTCCCGCAATATTAATGTCAGGGTTCGCCGCGCTCTGCTTCTCCAGACAACATAACGAGATCGACCCGGCGGTTCTTGGCGCGCCCTTCGGGTGCCTCATTAGTAGCCAAGGGTCTGAATTCGCCATAGCCGGTGGCAGATATTTTATCGGTTTCGATGTCGAAGTTTTTCAGCAGGTATTTGAGGCCGTTTGTGGCACGGGCTGTTGACAGCTCCCAGTTGGACGGGAACTGTGCCGTGCTGATAGGAATGTTGTCGGTGTGCCCTTCTAGGCGTAACGGGTTATTGTACTGGGTCACCACTTCTGCAATTGTGTTAATCAGTTCATAGGACTCAGGCTTGATGTCGGCTTGACCGGAGGCAAAAAAACCGGCCTCTTTGAGACTGACGATCAGTCCCCGCCTGGTAATTTCTAAAGAGACCTTCTCCTGGGCACCCTTTTTAACGAGGTATGCTTCAATTGCTGCTTTAATCTGTCGAAAATCCTTCTCATTCGCCCGTGTTTTCCCCTGACCGGTACGAGCCCGGCCCATCGGCTCAACTTTAACCTCCGGCTTAAGTGCTGGTATGACCGTGATCTCTTGCGAAGCGATTACATTGATTTTGGCGGCATTCGCCCCCGCTGTAGCCATGCCGAAGGAGGATTGAATAGACTTAACGACCTCTTCAACTTTCTTCTTGTCGCTTACCCCCATGGCATAGAGGACCACGAAAACGGCGAAAAGCAAAGTAATAAAGTCAGCGTAAGAGACGAGCCAACGCTCGTGGTTTACATGCTTCTCCGGTTCTTTCTTGCGTGCCATGGCTGTTTAGTGCCCCCCGCCTATGAAGGACATCAGTTTCTGTTCAATAAAATGGGGGTTTTCACCGTTCTGGATGGCAATGAGTCCCTCAAGAACCATCACCCGTCGCAATATTTCCTCTTTCATGCGGATTTTCAGTTTGGTGCCTATGGGGAGACAGACGACATTGGCTATCAACAGACCGTAAATAGTAGCAACGAATGCAACCGCAATACCCCCCCCCAGCTTGGATGTGTCGGAAAGGTTACCCATAACGTGAATAAGACCAAGAACTGCGCCAATGATACCGATGGTCGGTGAAAAGCCGC
Organism: uncultured Geobacter sp.; assembly: GCA_964418315.1. Classification (GTDB taxonomy): domain Bacteria; phylum Desulfobacterota; class Desulfuromonadia; order Geobacterales; family Pseudopelobacteraceae; genus JACRCG01. The sequence goes on from CAYQMO010000036.1 coordinate 7,000, forward strand.
CGGCTGATTCGTAAAATTCAATGCTGTGCTTGTTGTGCTCCTCATACGCCGTAATATCTGCCTCCAGCGTTTCGCGCAGTTTTTGCGGATCGATGCCGTCAACAACAAGCGATATCCCTTTCTTTATGAAGGGATCCTTAACCAACTGAGCCTCCTGCTCCAGAGAAATCAGGCCGTTGCGCCGGGCTTTGGTAGCGTAATTGATGATATCCTTTACCACTTGCTCATGGTCTATTTTTGTCGGCAGGAAAGCTGTTTTAGCCGCCTTTAAGGCACCGATGATCGCCGGCAGCGGCATAGAAACGAACACGGCTCCGAATGTCCCCCCACCGACAATCATCGCAGCGGTCGGCTGAATCAAAGCACTTACATGTACACCCTCAATTACGGCACCACCGACAATACATCCAAATGCCATCACCAACCCTATAATAGTCGCTATATCCATACGCTAATAATCCCTACCATGAAGTGGAATGTGGTTCTGCTTGTTTTGTTGTTCTGAAAAAGATTCATCCGGCAGGGTGGTTTCGCTATGATGAAACTGTCTCAATCTGACCCGTCCCAGATATTTTTTTGTTGAGCGGCTTGCAGCTCGCCGTGAAATCTTCGCACGGAAGGCGACTATCCTGCTTATAATAGCAGCGGCACCGTCAACAACAATATAACGATTGCCGTTAAAAAGGGTAATAACAGTATCCGGAGTTTCTTCAACAAAGATGATGTGATCCGGGTTTAGATACACAAGTTGTTTGTCCAAACGCGTTACTGCTATCATGTTAACTCCGGTAGATGATCAAGCAAAGTGATATAAATATCAAAAAACGTACAAGGTCAAGCACTTTCTGCATGGTTGTCCATCAAAATTTGGTCGGAGGCTAGATTCGTGCGTCAATTGCACTAAAATCAATGTAACGTTCCGCAATAGAATTAATAAGATTGATCTTTTCGATATCCTCAGGACCGATTTTTGAAACGTGCTCACGCAGTCGATAAAATATTTCCGAGGATGTCTCCTTGATGCGTATGTACGGAATTTTACTGTCGTCGAGAATTCGCTGGGTTATGTTGGAAACCGGTACGTGACCGGCAATAATCAGTCCGGCCAGACGCGTCTTGTACTCAGGAATATGATGAAGAGCTGATGCCGTAACTAGTAGCTCATCGCGTGAACTGGTTACAATCAGCAAAGTAGACGCTTCCAGATGATCTATGACTATCTGTGAAGAGGCTGCGCCAAGCTGAATGGTATGGCACAAGCGGCTCTGTTCAGCGGCATCACCGTGAAGCTGCAGACCAAGAAGTTCAGAGACATGGTGCAGCGTGGGATCTGCGAGAGTTGGGAGATAATCAAAGGCGCTGGTGACCAGCATACCGCTACCGGCAAAGGCTTTTTGCAGATATGCGAGAGTATCCGCTCTTTTTTCGGTTACCAGTTTATTGGCCATTATAACGCGGACGTCTGCCCCTTCGCGCTGATAGAGTGCGAGGTTGAGCTCTACAGCATCGATAACATTACCGATGCCGCCACCGGTCACCAGTAGAACCGGCGCGTTCAGTTCGGCTGCTATCCGCGCATTGTTCATGCCAACCACTGAACCTACTCCACCGTGGCCGGCACCCTCGATAATCAGGTAATCATATTTTTTTTCCAGCTCTGCGCACGCGGCTCGGATCGCCTTGATGGGCGCCGCCGGATCGATCTCTCCGTCAAGAAAACGGCGGGTCATCCCCGGAGCTAATGTTACCGGAGACATTAGTGCAACATCCTCTTCAACCCCAAAAACGCTGGAAAACATCGCCGCATCTTTGTCAACTATAGTTCCGTTAAATACGATCCATTTGGGTCCCAGCGGTTTCATGAAACCAACGCGCTCATACTTTTGCCGTGCAAGATGCATCAACGAAAGGCTGATGGTCGTTTTTCCGCAATGCTGTCCGGTAGCGCCTATGAATATTTTTTTACACACGTGCATCTCCTCCTGCAAATTGTAATGCGCGACCGTGTCAGGCAAATGAACAATGCCAGAATTTTGTCTCAATTTCAATAGATAGATAGGTTGCAAGAGTGAATACCAGGTTTATGCAAGTGATGTCAATGATTTGCCATACCTGTAATTCAGCATATACGATGGTGGCGTACAATAGAAACAAAGCTGCAGAAATTATTAGTTTCATGGCAGCATCCCCTTGATTTCACCGATTGATGCGACCTTGCCGGAAAACTTTACCTGACCGTCAATAACCAGGGCTGGTGTGCTCATGACGCCGTAGGCCATTATTTTTGGTATCTCTTCAACCTTGATGATTTCGGCATCCTTGCCGCTTTCTTCGACAGCCTTCTTCGCGTTTTCATACAGTGTCTTGCATTTTGCACAGCCGGTTCCCAGAATTTCGATTTTCATCGCTTGATTCTCCTTTGTTTTTTCAGAATGTCAATGCTGACAGCTAATCCGTTGATTGTGATTGAGCCTCTTGATAATAGATGTATTCTCGCAACTGGCGCACTCCATCTGAATCGTCGTGTGCGTTATATGAAATTTGGGTGTTGACATCAGATATCAGTTTATTTGCTGCTGGTGAAAACTCTTGCTTAAAGAATCGCGTTAAAAAGATAACCGACACAGATAATAGCCGCAGCCACAATGCCGAAAAATACAGCTAACAGCCTATTTTTCAAGACATTTTTAAGAATTATAGCCTCTGGTAGCGACAATGCAGTGACAGCCATCATGAAGGCCAGAACCGTACCTATTGCCATTCCTTTTTCCATAAGAGCATGAACTATCGGAATAACCCCCGCTGCGTTACTGTAGAGAGGAACTCCTAGCGCCACGGCAACCGGTACAGCGAAGGGATTTCCTGGTCCAGCCCATCTTGCCAGGAAGTCCTGCGGTACAAAACCGTGGATAAAGGCACCCAGTCCGACGCCAACGACCACGTATGGCCAGATTTTCTTCAGCAGATCCAGGGTATAATCGCGGGCATAGTCAAGCTTCTCGCGGAATGTCAGTGTCACGATCTCTGCGTTACCAACCTGCATCTTCCAGACGTAATCCTGAACGTACTTTTCCATCTTCAGTTTGCCGATGACGATACCGGCGACAATAGCCACAATCAACCCGGTACCGATATAGATCAGGGCGATCTTCCAGCCAAACAACCCCCAGAGCATGATCAGCGCCACCTCGTTCACCATGGGAGAAGAGATCAGGAACGAAAAGGTCACGCCTAACGGTACCCCAGACTCTACAAAGCCAATGAAGAGCGGCACCGCCGAGCAGGAACAGAATGGGGTCACGATGCCAAGCAGGGCAGCCAGGACATTACCGACATATTCTCGCTTGTGAGAAAGCATGCGCTTGGTTTTCTCCGGCGGGAAGGAAGTGCGAATGATAGCCACCACAAAGATGATCGTTGTCAGAAGCAGGAAAATCTTTAGCGTGTCGTAGATAAAGAAATCAAGTGCTTCGCCAGACCGGGAGCCTGGTATAAGGCCAACAAGAGTGAACGTTATATAATCAGCAAAACTTTTAAGCACGGCAGACTCCATGAGTAACGGATTGATTACTCACATAAATTGACAAAAAAATATCTAAGACGATGTAGACTTTAGAAGGCTATGCCGCCCATAAATATCCTGCTTCACAATATTAGTGACAATGTCAATGACCTCAATAATTTCAGGATGCTTGATGGCATAGTAAATCTTTAGCCCGTCTTTGCGGCGTGAAAGAACCCCGGCAGAGAGCATCATGTTGAGGTGCCGGGATGTGTTGGACTGCTCCTCACTGATAGCGGGAAAAATTTCACATACGCAGCGTTCACCATCGCGAAGAAAGTCAATAATTTTGAGGCGGGTTGGCTGAGCCAAGGCTTTCATGGTTTCTGCACGGTATTCAACAAGGTCTTTCATAAACACTCCTTCAGCTAAATGACTATATAATCATATAGTCTTGGTTGTGCCGATTGTCAAGGGAACATTTTCTCTATTCCTGCATCTCAAAGCCTCTATCCAGAAGCGAAGAGTCCACCTTATCACCTATATTGACGAACACCACCCTTGCCGGTGAAAAAGAATTTTTTGGGGGGATTTTTAAAAAAATACATCATTTTGTGTTCTCCTCAGATTTGCCCCGGAAACCATCTCCGCTGGAACCAGAAAGCCACATGAACAAGCCCGATCATGACCGGCACCTCCACCAACGGGCCGATAACAGCAGCAAAGGCAGCACCGGAATTAAGCCCGAAAACTGCAATCGCCACTGCGATGGCCAATTCAAAGTTGTTACTGGCAGCAGTGAAAGCCAAGGTGGTGGTCTTGCTGTAGTCGGCACCCATTTTTTTACCCATCCAGAACGATACCAGAAACATGACAATAAAGTAGATTGAAAGCGGGATGGCTATGCGGACAACATCAAAAGGTAGCTGTACAATCAGGTTACCCTTGAGGCTGAACATGACCACGATGGTGAAGAGCAGGGCGATTAGGGTCAGGGAGCCGATCTTTGGCACAAACTCCCGGTGATACCGCTCTTTGCCCATGACTTTGATACCGATGAAGCGAGTCAAGGCTCCGACGATGCAGGGAATGCCCAGGTAAATGAAGGTACTCTCGGCAATCTGACCGATGCTGATATTTACCTCCATCCCCTTTAGTCCCACCAGCGGCGGCAGCACTGTAATAAAGACCCAGGCATAGACGCTGTAAAAAAAACCTGGAATATGCTGTTAAAGGCGACAAGGCCAGCGGCGTACTCCGTGTTTCCCTTGGCAAGTTCATTCCAGACAATGACCATGGCAATGCAGCGCGCCAGACCGATCATGATCAAACCCATCAGGTATTCCGGCTTGTCCGGCAGCAGCAGTGCTGCCAGAACGAACATCAGCACCGGGCCGATAATCCAGTTCTGCACCAGCGATATGCCCAGAATCTTTTTATTCTGAAAGACCTCCGGCATATCTTCATACTTTACCTTGGTAAAGGGAGGGTACATCATCAGGATCAGGCCGATTGCGATCGGGATGTTGGTGGTGCCGACCTGGAAACGGTTGATAAAAGCTTCCGTACCGGGAACGAAGTAGCCCAGCCCGACCCCCAGCGCCATGGCTGCGAAAATCCAGAGAGTCAGCCAGCGGTCGAGGAAGGAAAGCTTGCGGGAAAGATGTTCACTCATTGTGTACCTCCGAAAAATGCAGATAATTATATCTGCTTTTGCGGATATATCAATATTATTGTTGCGAATGACATTCGCCCTGTAGGATAAACGATAATAATGGGCTTCATTTATGTGAATCGGCGTGCAATAATGACCCACTTTTAGCCCATGTTTTTCCTAATAATGTGTTGACTCAGTGCAATAGTTGCACTATTGTTTTGCTATGCCAATCATTCAACGATTCCTGAACTGCGCTGTTTTTGTAAATACTCGTGATCATAGCCCGCCTCATTTCCATGTACGGATGAGAGACGGTCGCGAAGCGCTGGTCGGCATTGAAGATTTAGATATTCTTTCGCACGACGTATCAAGACGAGAAATGAAGAATGCTCTCTGTTGGGCAGCAGACAACAAAGATCTGCTTTTTGCCAAATTTAAGGAGTACAACCCATGAATAATAACCTCCACTTTAGAATCCAGTCCGTTGTAGTAAAGGATTTATATTGTCTCTCAGTCACATTCAAAGACGGGAAAGCTTTTAACGTAGATATTGAACACATAATCAATAACTATCCTGCACTTGCCCCCCTACAGGACGAAGCTCTTTTTTCTCAAGCTTGTGTTGACGAATGGGGGACTGCTGTTATCTGGAATGACGAGATAGACCTTGCGGCTGATAATCTGAGGGCAGAGGCGGTAGAACAGTCTGGTGACATATCTCACGAGCGTATTTGGAATTGGATGCATCGTAACAACCTAACGCTTGATACCGCCGCATCTGCTTTAGGCATCAGCCGCCGAATGATTGCTTATTACCGTAACGGTGAAAAACCCATCCCAAAGCATATATGGTTTGCCTGTTTAGGATGGGAACACTTCGGTAAGGGGCAATCTGATTATAAACTTGCTGCATGATTTTTTATGCGGCTATCGGCATTTACCGGCAGTTAATAAAGCAGTTTTTTTGATTTATGCTGTCGAGTTTCCCTGTTTTTAAAGCAATAACGCAAGCCTGACACCAAGCACCATTCATAAACTTTACAAGTCAACTGAACACTCTCGTGAGATCAATTGATAGATCGCCAAGCAAAGTAACAGGAATGGAGTCTTCAGCACAGTAACGATCAGGAACACCGTACAAACCACTCTCCAGATATTTAAAAACAAGGATTGTCTGATCTTTGGGATGGACTATCCAGTATTCCTTGACCCCAAAACGCTGATACAA
>CAYQMO010000036.1:13486-23750 GCA_964418315.1 uncultured Geobacter sp.
CTGGTTTCGGTTGTAGCATTTGCGTGCTCCTTTATTCAAATGACAATATATATTAAAGCCAACACCCTTATTTAACAGGGATAAAAAGGATAACGTCGGAGAACAGCAAAACAAAGAGTTTAATAAGCATACTGAACGGAAATGTTAGCTTTTTCGTTCGGATTTTGCTGGAGTTCTCCCTGGATTTCAATTTTGTACAAGTAAGGATAGTGAGGGATACCAGGCTGTTTTTGAGTAACAGTACCTCCTTTTGTACTAAACCCTGTTGAAGCTGCTCTTTCGGAGTTACCTGCTATAGCCTTATCTAACAGCACAGGTGTGCCCCCAGTTGCTGGAGAGGAAAAAGAAACAAATCTCCACTCAGTGGTATCAACTATTTTGGTATAAACAGTATAAGGACTTCCTGTCGCCGGTGTAAGTGAAAAAGAAACATCAGGCGAGCTTTTTGGATCTCCGGTGACATTTGCGCAAGCAGAACTCCAGTTATTCTTGGTATTTTCAAGACGATCTTGAAAGCATGACGAGAAAGATGGATTCAAACTTCCCATTTGGCCTGCCATGTATTGCGCAAAAGTACCTGTAGAATCACTACCATAAGACAATGCTTTTGCAAGCAGATCTTTGGTCATTATTTCAGTTCCTCCGTACGTTGCATCCATAACAGTTTTATACCGTTTTATGGCACCGGATACTTTGATACTTGACGTTACCATGTACAGCAGTGACATGCTAATTACAAGCGCAAGTACCGTAAACATAAGCGCAGTAATCAGCGCAACACCTTTATCATTAGTTATGAACTTCATACGTGCCTTTCCGCTTGTCATCGTTGATTGCTTACCAGATTTTTAGGCCGTACAATGATCCGATACAACTTCCAGCGATATTTGCGCTGTTCAGCAGTCAATGGGTATTCGATTATTGAAGACGTTTGTTGTGTCAGGGTCGATGATCCGTCAGCAATCTGATCTCCTACCAGAATGCTACTTAAAGGGTAGGTATAATTCGGATCCCTCTTTCCTTCTTGTACCAGTATGTAAATTTTAATCAGCTTCAAGTGTTCCCTGAGCCCCTTAGGATCCTGAAGCCAACCTTGAATATCAGCGTTAGTTGTTAAAGGAAGGGTAATACCTGGTGCAGGCACAACATTAAGAGGCATATAATTTGTTTTGTCTGGCATTGATGAATACACATGGACAGAATCCTGCAGCTTTTCAGTACCAGAGTTAAAACTCCAGCCAAGAACAACCTGCATATTGGCGACACAATCAAGAAGAGGAATGTAGTTATATTCGCCAGCACCATGGGTAACCGTTGCTCTATACAGAACACCTGTCCCAGGCGCACAAAAAGCAGGCAATGAAGTGGGAATTTTAACGAAGAAATCAGTTCTATTGAAGGGCATTCTAAGGGCTGTACTTCGCTCGATTCCATATATCATATGGATTTGCAGGCTGTCAGTCGGCAGGAAATCAGAATTTATTGAACCGTTTGTATTATAATTGAACGAAAATGTCCCTGAAGAGTCAACAAGCAGATGGTCGTCATCAGGATTATTAAAATTTGTACGAACCGCTATTACATTGTCTCCTGATAAAAGATTGTTTGACGGCCATGCGACCGGTCTTGATTCGCGTCCGGATGCTGTCGTAAAGTTTCGGTAAGGGATGTAATTCCATAACTGCGCCGCCTTTGAACGGCCGACAGTAGTTCCCTTAACCCCGATAAAATCTCCTAGATAATTCGTTCCATCATTCGCAAAAGAATCAAAGCCTACAAAAGCACGCGGTACGGGCGGTGATGCGGCATCATCATTCATTTTTGCATAATTGGTAGCATCTGCAGTCCAGTTGGTGGTTGCAGCCTCATCATAGGGCACAGTATGGCCAGGTAATAATCCCCAAAACAACCCGAATCCGGTCTGTTCAAGATCGTGTCTCATCACCTCAAGGCCGATGATACCTTCAATATTACTTTCTTCGAATTTTGCGATCTTAGATGATTCAGTGACAACCGTGTTAAATGTTTGTGCTGCAATAATAATGATGAACATAAAAACAGCCATCGTAATTATCAACTCGATAAGAGTAAAACCATGTGCATTATGTGAAAAATTGGCTTGTTTCACGTGGTCCTCACCTTATCTAAAAAGTTGATACAAAAGATGAAACAGAGTGCGAATATTTTGCATTATTCTTTTTCCACGACACGTTGATGATAAGTTGTTGTGAATTATTCGTTGTTTTCTGGATAGTTTCTTTAACGGAATAATTTTTTAATATGCCCCGCACTTTTACCTGTGAATATCTGTCTACAACATCAATTGTATCAGCACCTGAAAAAACTTTGAATCCTGCAGCACGTTTGCGCATCATACCATCATCGGCAAGCAAAATTGCCTCATTGCGAAACGTTGTTTCTACGTTTTTATCAATAGCTACATTTATGGACTGTAGTAAACCTAGCATTCCTACCATCAGAATCACAATCGCAACAAGAAACTCAACCAAGGTAAAACCGGAGCAATTATTTGTCATTACATGTGCCTCCGATAGTTGCACTGTTGCCGGGGTTGATCCTTACAGTGTGAAGTTTGATGCAATTAAGTCCCGGAGTGGTGCCTGAATATTCAAGGTAGATTGTTGCAACACTGCTGGCATTAGTTCCCCTCTGGTCAATCTCGTAAACATCAGTAGCATAGTCAGTAGTAGCGTTTTTTTTCAGTTTATAGGTAACAGTGCGAGTCCCTCCAGGTATTGTAGTACCTTCGGTATTCAGATCCTCCGCTTCACTGCTGTATGACCTGAAAACATAACTGTTGGCATTAAGAGTGATGCTATGCCGCTGTTTCATTGTCAGGGCGCGCACTCTTATTTCATTAAAATCTGCTACCATTTGTCTTACCTGGGCTTCAACATTATGCCTGACCAACCAAGTATTAAACGAAATAGTGGACATAGCTAGCAGGGTTGCAATAATCGCGATTACCACTACCAACTCAACAATAGTAAAACCATCAACATCGTTTTGTCTAATAATTCGAAAGGGCACGATTAGCGCTCCTGAATATTAAGAATCTTTTTTGATGGTTGTGGCAATAAAACAATAGGTGGCGGCTGAGGGGGCGGCATTCCTTTGATACTTTGGGAAATAGCGGTACTCATCTTCCGTCCACCCTCTTCAGTATACAATGACTTGATATTAATAGTTTTTGCAATCGGTTGATCCGAAGTTGTCAATACCAGTTTCCCCACCATTGATGCTGCAGGTGGTGTACCTCCGGTTTCAGCATTTACCGCCCAACCGGAAGGGTAGCCTCCGGCAACGCAAAGGTCGCTGCTGGGAACAAATGTAGTAAAGAATACAACACCATTGACGTTTGCCGAGATACCGCCGGTCATACGCTCGGCTCCAGATGAACCGGAAGCGGTATACATGCTTATGACCCAACCTTTATCTGTGGGTGCTAGAGCACCGTTGGGGGTTGAAGTCTGATCTTTCAGCTGGGACAAAGTGACTGCCGGGCAATTGCTTAATTCAGTGCTAAGCTTGTTAATGTGGCCAAGGTCATAGCTGTAGCATGGGTCGGCAATACCGTATATTTTCCTTTGTGTTGTCAGGTCATCACCATTAAAGAAGTAGCGACCTTCACCAAAAAAGACCCATAATTTTTTCGTAAGCTTGTTCTGGAGAACATCAACAGAACGCGTTACCGGCCCGACATCATCGATTAGTGTACTTAAAAACCAATTACCAGGATCAGGATCATTATTTGTGATAAGCCGGAGGACCCCGCCCTTGTCCCAGGCTATCGGGTAGCCAGTTTGTGTACCGGTTGTAGCAAGACTCGCCTTGGTATACGTTATATACACGACGTCATCACTCCAGTATCCATTACTGGAAGCATCTCCCTTGTCAAGATCGACAGTTGAATTAATCAATGAGTTGGCGAATGCAAACGGTTTATTGGCATCAAATACCCAGTAGTTGCATCCGGTCGCGCCGGCCCCCGAGCATTTTTTGAATGTGGTCAATGAGTCAGTGAATGGATTGATATCCACAACATAAATCTTAAGATTCTGATCGGAACGACCAAGAAACTGTTTGGTTGCTGTATCAATCGGTCCTGTTGGTCCTGACGCAAATACAGCAAACCATCGGCCATTGTTTTTGTGATTAGATGCAGGGGTATTTATTCTCACAATTGCTGGACCGGATGTTGTCAGACCCAGTCCTTTGAAAGCGATCTTTTGGGCAGCAGAAAGCGATGAATCCGCCTCTATGCTTGCATCGGAAAATTCCCACATAAAACCGGGAGTAGTTGGTGTGGTTATGTCAAGAGCGAAATAAGAAGAGAAGCCTTTGTCGGTAACAGGAGAAGCTGCGGTGCTGGTATTCGGTGTTTTTATGCAGTCCGTATTATTTGATGGCTCATCATCCTTGCTCAACGTTTCGTCACAGTTTCCTTCTCGAGTAGCACCTCCGAGACCCATACTGCCGATAAGCATAGATTTCCAGGTAGATGCTGCAAGATTAAGGGTTGTTCCCGATGAATACACTGTAGTCCTCTCACAACTCCAGTAATCGGATTCCGAGCAAGCTGTCGGTTTGTTTATCGATGCATCTAAAACATACGGTGTTCCGTCAACCAGATACTGGTGGCAATAGCCACCGTCGGCACAGTTTTTAATAAACGGAAGTACGTTCGCAGGAATAAATGCCCACTCTTCCTTGCCAAGATCAGTATCATCCACAATGGAGGCGATGCGGTAGCGATTTGACGCATCAGATATTTTCTGAACCAAGCCAAGTCTGAACGCATGCAGCATGCCGTCATTTGATCCGGCGTAAACAAAATTATTGGTTTTATAGTCACTTGAACTAGTAAATTTTGAGTAAGATGAATCACCATAATCCTGAGTATAGTTATTTAAGGGGTCTGAACCCTGAATTTGAGGGGTTGAGTTGATTATATCTCCCAATTTCCATACTCCTACTCCGGAGGAAGCATTATTGGTGACTCCGGAAATAGTAACGGTGCGTGATCTGTAGGCTCCGCCATCAAGGCCGCGAATGTAATTGATCAAAGTATCAGCTTGTGCATCAGTATACGTTCCAATACCGAGCAGCGGTTTTAATGCTGCCTTGTTGGTGGTACTAAACGTATTTGCCGAATTTGTCAGCGATGAACCGGAACTCAGCAGGGTGTAGATATTTCGGTCTGAGGCGGACCTGGCCTGGAGTAGATTACCAGCCTTCCAGATGGCATTGACTTTTGTCGCATCCGATCCTGGTGGAAGATCTGCCCTCAGATTAAGTTCCTTGTCACCGTCGGTGTCCTCATATATGCCACTGAATTTAATCAGCGGATCGAGATAGAACCAGAGAGACTGGACGTCACCCAGCCATTTTATCCCCATATCGGTAGGCCACTGAGGATAAAAGAGCGCCTGGATGATGTTGGCTCCCCTCTCCCCGCTTCTGTTGTTGGCAACAGCGGCGGCGGTACCTGATGTGGCGCGGTTGAGAATACTGGCAAACGCCTTATAGAGACCCGCCTCCACTTTTGAAGAATCAGATGCAAAGAAATAGTTGTCCGGGAATCCATCATTGTCCGCATCCCACTCAGAGCAATAGACATTGGGTGTTGCGCTGACGCCACCACAAGTTGCACTGCTGTAAGGCCTGTTATACTTGGTACTGCCCATTGTAACTGACTGGTCGTTATCCTTGTCTTCAAACCCCCCGTACTTGGCCGCAAGCTGGAGCATGTTCTTGGGGCCAACCAGCATGCTTCCGCCAGGCTCCTGCGTATCGATCATATAGGTGGTCAGGTTGCGATTCTTGCCGGTTGCTGCAAGATCCGGGCGCAGATCGACACTATGGGCATAATATGCAAGCCCCGCTACATTGTACGAGTTCTCTTTAGCCTGATACGGTGGTGTTCCGATAATCCTGCCGAGTTTGGTAATAGTGCCTGATGTTTTACCACTGGATGCGAAACCACCGAGACAGGCACCTGTAGCATCAACTTCGCAGCCAAAACCAGACAGGCTCTGACCGGTAAGCCCTTCCAAATCTCCAACCTTGTTGGTCCACCCTTCAACATCTATCTGTGTACCGCCATCAAGAAAATCGGTATCGCAAGCACCTGCCCCTGTTCCGCAGTAGTCATTTACGGCATTGCCGCCATAACTAGCCTTAAAGGCTGAACCGGGGATACGTTTGTCCAGCCATGGGTTGGCATCGTTAACCGCAATGACAAAATTCTGTGAACAGGCGTACAATGTAGGATCACGCCAGCCACGAGCATTGGTTTTGGTGGCGTTACAGTAAACAGCAAAGCCGTCATTTGGCTCCGTGAGGCCATTACAGTAGTTGGTTACAGAGGGTACGAGGTTCTTGAAGTAACGGATCACTTCATAGTACATCTCACCGGCTGGATCATAACCTTTGTAGCCGGAAGTATATGCAAACTTGTTGATGTAATTGATCACGCCACTGTTGCCGCTGGCAGCACCATCCGGATTGCTGACAAACGTGCCGTCCGTATTTACCTCTTTTTCAGGATTGTCACAGTCAGTGGCAGTGGTGCATGTCTGTACGACGTTTGATGCATCATGGTATTTAAGTCCGTAAGGGACTTTAGGTCCTACCCATTTCATCTTTTCCCTCAGGATACCGCCGTCACGGTTCTGGTTGTTGTCGGCAGCATAAGACATCAGGGCAAAACGGAGATTGCCCATATACCGCTGGATGGTTCCCTCCGGTTTGTTGGTGGTCGAATTGCAGCGGGTTTCGACTCCGCCTGTTGCACTGCATGCCTTGATCCGAAGGCTGTAGACCGATCCCGTATTGGCGCCCAGAACCGGCCATTGCGCCTCTCCGGTAGTTGTGGAACGGGTAACCGTGCAATCGGTCTGTCCGGAATTGCAAACGCCAAAGCCGCTTCCTGCTCCCTGGCGTTTGATGTAACGGGTGACGTTTGTTCCGGCAATCGGCATATACAGTTCGGCATTATCAACTCTTGGCCTGACAGGGAACCAGTTTCCATCATTGTGGGCAGCCAAAAGAACCGTATCGCCTGCTGCGACATCTACTGCCCGGTTGCCCCCGGTAAAGGCCTTGCGGAAGGCATCAACCGCCAGCGTGGTGGCCCAGTTGAGCATGTTGCCGCTCCAGGCCGTGCCGGCAGTGCATTGATGACCATAGGTGCCGATGCCTGCTGCGGACGGTGTAAACAGGTCGGTGGCATCGGCCGTGGTGGCGGCAGCCATTGTACGGCTGTATGTATAGCACTTTTTATTCTCAAAATATCCGTAGTAGTTTCTGGAATCATCATACGCTCCAAGACCGCCGGAAGTGCAATTGTAGTTGAGGGCAGACGGAGTGCCGGTGCAGGTTACAGACGGGTTGGCCGCACCCTCCATTGGAGATTCCACCGACAGCATCAACATCACGTTGGGCGGAGCTGGAGTGGTTATAAATGCGGGGACTGCGCAATAGGTGCTTGGCACCGTGTATTCAACAAACGTGACCTCAATAGTATGGTCAGCAGTCACATTGCTGAAAGTATAGGAGGTGACCGGATCCGCAAGCTGGACGCCATCAATAGTGACTGTATCGACCCGATAGCCGATATTTGCGGTAATTGAAAAGTTCCTGTTTGTGCCGGAATCTACGATAGTTTCACCGATAGGCGATATAGTGCCATTAGGTCCTGCAATGGCCTGGATCGTATATGTTTTTAGAAAAGTGACCACAACGTCATGGTTTGTCTGAATATTTGAGATTGTGTAGGTGAGAGTCGGACTTGGAACGGAAATTCCATTATCGGTCAGCGATAGCAATCGATAACCGTTGTCGGGGGCAATGGTATATGTCACCGACTGGGCACTGAGAACCGATTCCGTAGCCGGATCGATTGTTCCACCTACACCTGATACAGCTCCTGTTACCGTATAGAAAGGAAGGAATGAAGCCGTCAGAGTCTTAGGGGTACCGGCAACCAACGTCAGCGCAGGGGTTGTCCAGAGCGTTGTCTGGCCGAGCGGAACCCCCTGCTCAACACCATCCACGAGAACCTGATTAATCCCATACCCGGCGCTTGGAAGCACATCGAATGTGTACGGTCCGGGAACTACCGTGTATGTATATGAACTTCCACCTAGCCAGGGGGGGCTCCCGGCACCAGGGCATGCGCCTTGGCCACTCACTGTTATGCAACCGCCACTTCCCGGCGCAATGGTAAACGTGCCGGTTGAGAGCTGAAATTGAGCAGAAATGGTCTGATTGGCGGTGACGCTCGGAAACGTATATACATAAGCTGATGTCTGGCCTACGGCGCCCCCGACGGAAGCGCCGGTGACTGTCAAGCTGTTGATACTCTGCCCTGCATTAGGTGTGATGGTATATGCCGGAGTGGATTTGTAGTCAACCCATGCGGTGCCCGGTGTTGTGGCAGGTCCGGAAATGCTGCCGCCTGCTCCGGCAGATGAAGTTACCGAGAATTGGATGCCAACAGTCAGGTATGACTGGTTATTTGAGTTGCAATAGATATAACCGTATCTGTTGTTTGCCGACGGCTTGTATTCCACCTGAAGCAGAAGCAGGTCTCCGGCCGGAAGAGTGTATTCAGCATTTACAATGTTGATATCATAGGTCGAAATTACCGTATTACCATTAAAGGTGTTTGTATTGCCCAACTTTGCCACCTTTGCTCCTGTAGCGTTATAGTGCCATAATTCTACACGGAACTGATCGGAAGCGTTTGTAGTTTTATACTTAAAAGAAGCTGTGGCATTTGCCAGGATTTTGGCTGTTGAGGTGAAGCTTGGCTTATAATATGCGTTGGCAAACGGATACCAGGTTCCGGACGTTGCATACCTTTCAACCATATTGGTGGTAGTTTCGGATGGCTGGGTCTCACTAAGTAGCGTGACATACTTGAAATTGGCTGCAGCAGGAGCAGCGTTATTGCCAGACGCCAGATTCGTGTTGATATCTCCCGGTATCGCTGTACCGCTATTGAATTTGATGTCAAGGCGCAGGGCATGAGCCTCTTCAGGAATCATAAATAATGCTGACAACAGCGATATTCCAATAATTGCAATGACATGTGACCAGACATAAGCAGAGTTATAATTTGTTTTCATGACTCACCTCAACTTTTCAGCAACAGACTCAGATATTATTAAGTATTACTATCTTTTCAACTTTGCCACCAAGAATGTACAGCTTTGCCAGATCAATCTTCCCAACATTCACAATCATCTGCAATGAAGTCGACTGTCCGGAAGTGCTGCCAAAAAAAACCTGGGCAAACTTTGATATTGGATAAGCCAGGCCATCAACAACCAAAGTTCTCGCTTCAATGCGCGAAACGTTTCCTTCAATAACCAGGTAAAACCCTTGCATCTCCTCTTTGTGCTCGGCATTTAAGTCAGATGTGATTATTAGAGTTACAAATATCAAACATAGAACAACGCTGAGTGTCCGAATCATGATTGTCTCCTGCGACTGAATAATAAAATTAATTGGAAATTAATTAGGGACTTCCCGTATTATTCACATTTCCGATACAATTATTGCCAAACCAACAAGCACAGACCACACCAAACCCATAACCACTCAAAAACACACCATTTCAAACATCAAAACAAAAACATCTATGCAAAATGTTTATAGGTTAGGCAGATATGACGGTGGAAGGTATGCAATAAGATCAGGATTCAAATCATCATGCAAACCTTACAACAGCACTCTTATAAACCGTCGCCATATCAATGCTAAAATCGCCAAGCAACGGAACCGGCACTATATCAGCCTCTCCAAAAACTTCCGGAGCCCCATATCGGTTATCACCTGAGAGTCGATAAACAAGAAGCGTCCTGTCATTTGGATACATAATCCAGTATTCCTTTACTCCATTACGCTGATACAGCTCATATTTTGTTGTAATGTCTCGCTTCAAAGTGCTAGGTGATAATATCTCCACTATCAGATCAGGCGCTCCTTTACAGGCACGATCATCAAGTTTCCCTGGATCACAGACAATGATTATATCGGGCTGTATGACCGTCCCAATTTCTTCATCTGATTCTTTGGCATTTGAGGAAAGACAAACATCAAACGGGGCAACTAAAACAGTACACCTCTTATCATCAAGGTAATCTGCAAAACGTCTTGCAAGTGCCAGCAGGAGTTCCTGATGACGTCGATTCGGTCCAGGGCTCATACAGAAGGCGTCGCCGTCAATAAGCTC